>NZ_JAQVGQ010000087.1 GCF_028696615.1 Immundisolibacter sp.
TCGGCAACTTCGACTGGCTGGACGAGCTGTGCTCGGCCATCCACCGGCGCGGCATCGAGTCGGCGCCGGATTTCATCACCGTGGACAGCGCCGAGGGCGGCAGCGGCGCGGCGCCCATGCCGCTGATGGACGGTGTCGGCATGCTGCTGACCGAAAGCCTACCGGGCGTGGTTGACCGGCTGGTCGCCTGGGAGCTTCGCGAGCGCATCAAGGTGATCGCGTCCGGCAAGCTCATCAACCCGCGCGGCGTGGCCTGGGCGCTGGCGGTGGGGGCGGATTTCGTGAACTCCGCGCGCGGCTTCATGTTCGCGCTCGGCTGCATCCAGTCCATGCAGTGCAACAAGAACACCTGCCCGACCGGCGTCGCCACGCACGACCCGCACCTGCAGCGCGGCCTGGTGCCCGAGGACAAGGCCGAACGGGTGGCGCACTTCGCGCGCAACATGGAAAAAGAGGTGGCGATGATCGCCCACTCCTGCGGCGTGGCCGAGCCGCGCGGCCTGACGCGGCGCCACGCGCGCATCATGGTGGCCGAGGGACGCTCGATCGGCCTCGATGAGCTGTACCCGCCGCTGCCACCGCGGCGCTTGCAGTAGCGAGCCTGCCGAACGCCGGCTCCTATACTGCCGCGGCCGCCCCACTTTGGCCCTGACCCATGCGCTGCCCCATCCCCAACGTGCTCAGCATCGCCGGCTCGGACCCGTCCGGCGGGGCCGGCATCCAGGCCGATCTGAAGACATTCGCGGCGCTTGGCGCGTACGGCATGGCGGCGCTGGCCGGCCTCACCGCACAGAACACGCGCGGCGTGACGGCGATCCAGCCGCTGCCGGCCGATTTCGTCGCCGCGCAGATCGACGCCGTGTTCGCGGACATCCGCGTCGATGCGGTCAAGCTCGGCATGCTGGGCGACGTCGACGTGGTGGCCGCCGTGGCGGGCTGCCTGCGCCGCTGGCAGGCGCGCAACATCGTGCTGGACCCTGTGATGCTGGCCAAGAGCGGCGCCGCGCTGCTGGCCGAATCGGCGGTCGCACGGCTGCGAGCCGAGCTGCTGCCGCTGGCGACCATCGTCACGCCGAACCTGCCGGAAGCGGGCGCCCTACTCGGCTGCGAACCACCGGCCGACCTGCCGGCCATGCGCGAGGCGGCGCGCGCCCTGCATGCGCTGGGGCCACGCTGGGTGCTGCTCAAGGGCGGCCACCTGCCGGGCGACGACTGCACCGACGTGCTGTACGACGGGCGGGCGTTCACCGATTTTCCGGCCCGCCGCATCGCCACCGCCAACACGCACGGCACCGGTTGCACGCTGTCGGCGGCCATCGCCGCCGGACTCGCGCAAGGGCTTGCCGTGCCGCGGGCGGTGGCGCAGGCCAAGGCATATCTCACCGCCGCCATCGCCGCCGCCGGCACGCTCGATGTCGGCCACGGTCACGGGCCGGTGCAGCATTTCCACGCCTGGTGGGAGCGCGCACCGCGTTGACCGGCACGTTCAGCGCGCGTCCCTGACCGGCAGCTTGAGCACCTGGTCGATGCGTACCTTGGCAGTCGGCGACAGGCCGTTGTGCGCCGCGAGCTGGCGAGTGCTCAGGCCATGCCGGGCGGCGATGCCGCCGAGCGTCTCACCGCGGCGCACCTGATAGCGCCGCACGGTCAGCGGCGTCGGCCGCCCGGCCCGCCGGGCCAGCTCGGCGATGCGCGCGTCGGCGCCCGGCATGTCGTCCGGCAGGCGTAGATCGTAACCCTTGGGCAACAACTGGACGTCGTCCCACACGCTGCGCCGCAAGGCCGGGTTCAGCGCCCGCAGCTCGGCGCGCTCCACGCCCAGCTCGCGCTCGACCACCGCGAGCGGCAGATAGGCCGGCAGGGTCACTTCCTGCATGCGCGCCGGCGGCGCCTTGGCGATCGGCCCGAAATGCGCTTCCGGCTTGGACGACAGCTCGAGCGCCGCCAGGAAGGTGGGATAGAAATTTCGCGAGGCGAAACCGAACGCCGGCCCGTCGTAGCGCTCGATCAGCACCGCGATGTCGTCGCTGCCCAGCGCATCCACGGCGCGGCGCATGCCGGCGCGGCCGTGGTTGTAGGCGGTCAGCGCCAGCGGCCAGGTACCGAGCGCGTCGTAATTGCCGCGCAACAGCTTGGCGGCGGCCACGGTGGCGGCGTGCGGGTCGTAGCGCTCGTCGACGAACTGGTCGATGCGCAAAAACAGCCGCCCGGTGCTGGCCATGAACTGCCACAACCCGGCCGCGCCGACGTGCGAGCCGGCCATCGGGTCGAAGCCCGATTCCACGTACGGCAGGGCGCCGATTTCCTGCGGCACGCCGTACTGACGCAGCGTGCTGCGGATGTGCGGCTCCCAAGTGCCGGCACGGCGCAGCGCGGCGGCGAAGCGGTCCGCCTGCCCGAGCTGGAAACGTACCCGTACGGCGGCGGCGCGCAGCTCGGCCGGCGACGCGCCCTGCCCCAGTGCGCGCACGCGCCGCACCAGCGGGTCGGTCGCGTCAGCCGTGCCGTCGGCCCGCGCCAGCAGCGCATTCTGGATGGCCAGACGCCCCGGCTCGACGAGCGCCTGCCGGGCGGCGCGGTCGAGATCGCCGGACCAGCCGATGGTCTCGTAGACCACGCCGAGCCGGCGGTCGTCGTGCAGAAAGCCGCTGTGGGTGTCGACCTCGGTGAACACCCGGGCCCAGAACCGCACAGCCGGCTCGAGCGCCGGCGGACGCGGCAGCGCCGCCGGGTCGGCGCGGACGGCGCCGATGCAGCACAGCAAGACGACCAACCAAGACCGGCGCGGCGACATTGGGATACGGGCGAAGCGGAACGTGACCGCATTCTAGCCGCACCCCTGGCACGCCTTGCGCCGCGCGTCACGAATCGTTCGCGCGGCCTCCGGACGCGGGGTGCGCCGGCTCGCGCGGCGCACCCGTGCCGTGGCGGATCAGAAGTTGAACTGCACGCCCGCCGTGGCCAGATCGAGGTCGCCCTCGGCGCCGTTGTCGTCGAGCTCGTAACGCGTGTACTCAAGGCGCAGGCTGAGGTTCGGCAGCACGGCGACCTTCACGCCGGCCCCGTACAGCCAGTCGCTGCCCTCGACGCTCTTGTCGACGCCGAGCGGCCCGTCGACGTCCACGTCCCACCACACGCGACCGCCCTTGGCATACACCGCAAAGCGCTCGCCGAGCGGCGCCGCCAGCAGCACGCTGGCGGTGTAGCCGTTACCGTCGATATCGAAACCCTTGTTTTCGAATTCCGGCACGTCGAGATAGCCGGCCTCCACCCCCAGCCAGGGGTTCACCATCACGCCACCGAAAGCCTGCCAGGTCCAGCGGTCGTCGTCGAAATCTTTCAGTTTGCCGGTATCGATTGCGGTGTCGTGCACCGTCACATCGTCGATCTTGGCGAAGCTCACCCCGCCGCCGAGGTAGAACTTGGGGTTAAACCAGGCGCTGGACGACGTGTCGGCGGGCGCTGCCAACGCGGCTCCGGCGATGCCGAGCGTGCCGGCGGCGACGAGGGTCGAGATGAAGTTTGCCTTTTTCATGGGTTCCTTCGCTCCTGAGTGATCGCGTGAAAAAAAACACGTCCATGAATCTGAGGAATCGCTGAAAAACGCCAGCCGTGGAATTTCTCGATTCGCCGCTGCAAGGGTCATGCCCACGCAGCGGTTCCTCGACGGCCCACGCCCTCGATTCATGCCGGGGCATCCTGCCCCAGGCGCGGTCGAGCCATTCGACTGACCGACCGATCGGTTTACATTTTAGCAAAAGCACCGAAAAAGCGCCATCTCCGGCGTGCAGCACCGAGCCGACGCGGCGCCCGACGCAGGCGCCCTGCCGCCGGCGCACCCGCAGCGTCCACGCCCCCCTCGTGACGGGCATTCGTGTCACAGTGTGACGGCGCCGCCGGGGCGCACCGCAAACCGTTCAAATAAACGAGGAGAACACCCATGTCCGCCAACGCCGATTACGTGAACGAAGTCCGCTACCAGATGGGCCAGGCCAAGCTCGCCGAGTTTTCGAACGGCCCGAGCGTGACCGGCTCGGTCATGGACACGCTCAACAAGGTCGCCCCGCACATGGCCCGCCAGGCCATGGAGTTCGTGCTCGGCGACGTACTGTCGCGCCCGGGCCTCGACGCCAAGACGCGCGAGCTGCTGAACGTGGCCGTGCTCACCGCCATCGGCGCCGAGCTGGAACTGAAGCTGCACTCGCACATCGCGCTGAACATCGGCTGCACGCGCGAGCAGGTGGTGGAGGCGGTGTCGCAGCAAGCCGTTTACGTGGGCTTTCCGACCGCCATCAACGGCATCAAGGTGCTCGAGCAGGTGTTCAAGGAGCGCGACGCGCAGGGCGTGAGTAACTGAAACAGATGCGGAAAAATTCCATCCCTGGAATTTTTCAGCTCGCTCCGCGCGGTACACGCCCGCGCGGCGCTCCATGAATCAACGGCTCAGGCCGTTGATTCAGTCCAGGGCATCCTGCCCTGGACTGAAACAGATGCGGAAAAATTCCGTCCCTGGAATTTTTCCGCTCGCTCCGCGCGGTACACGCCCGCGCGGCGCTCCATGAATCAACGGCTTAGACCGTTGATTCATGCCAGGGCATCCTGCCCTGGACTGAAACAGATGCGGAAAAATTCCGTCCCTGGAATTTTTCCGCTCGGGCAGCGCGGCACACGCCCGCGCTGCGCCAGCTACCAGGGCGAGGCGCCGAACCACGCGGCGTGATAGCGCAGCGTGAGTGCATACAGGCCCAGCCCCACCGCCACGGCGATCCAGTTGATCTCGCCAAGTGCCAACCGGTTGCGGCCCTGCGCGATGGCCACGAACGGCAGGTACGAGGTCTGCCGCGCGAACGCCTCCCAGGCGGCGCCGTAGCGGCGCCGGTACTTGCGGTCGAGGTTGAGCGGGCCGATCAGGCCCTGGAACGCGAAGCTGCCGAACAGCAAATGCGAGGCCCAGTCGCCGTTGACCAGAAAGTGCGACAGCCCCCACAGGCCGAGCCCGAGCAGCCCGGCGTGGCGGGTGACGCGCACCATGCCGCGCGCCTGCACCTGATCGGGCGGCACGCGCCCGAGCGTGGTCGGGTTCTTGTCGGTGACGCTGGCGGCGAACAGCACGAAGGCCAGCGCCATCAGCACCCAGCTCAGCGGCTTCAGTGCGCCGGCGGTGCCCCAGGTTTCAAGGTAAGGCGCGTGCGCATAGGCCCAGCCCATCCACACCAGGCTGGCGGTGATGATCAGCGCGAAACCGGCCTTGAACGGCCCCTCGCCGGTGCGCGCGACGATCAGGTCCCGCAGCGGGCTGCCGGAGACGATCCAATGCATGCCAAGGAACAGCGCCGTGGCGGCGATCAGCGATTGCATTTTCCTTCCTCCCTGAAGACCGGTCGCCGTCGACCGGTGAGCGAACGATTGTGCGGCACGTCCGTCACGCCTGCGCCCAGTCCGGCGCCACGCCTTGCCTGCCGTCATGCCGCCGCAGGAAAACCCCGCGGCAGCGCTTTACCTGCCGGTCGTCAGTGCCGGTGCGCCGGCCGGTCGGCATGCTCGCCGCGTGCCGGGCGCGGCATGCGCACGATGGGCACCCATTCATGATCGGCCAGGCACGGCTCGAGCGTGGCGTGCTCCACATTGAAACGCTCGCGCAGCACCGCCCGCACGCGCTGCTTGAGCTGCTCGAACGCCGCCAGGTCGTCCGTGTCCGGCACCAGGTGCGCCTCCAGCGCGCGGCGGTGCTCGTCCAGGCTCCACACGTGCAGGTGATGGATGCCGCGCACGCCGGGCGTGGCGCGCAGCGCCGCCACGATGGCGTCGTACTCCAGATCGTCCGGCACGGCACCCATCAGCAGGCGCACCGTACGCGGCACCAGCCCGAGCGCCTGGTGAATGACATAGCCCGAAATGACCACCGTGATGACCAGGTCGGCCAGGGTGAGGCCATAGAGCAGGATCAGCGTGCCGGCCACGATCACGCCCACCGAGGCCAACGCATCGCTCACGTTGTGCAGAAATGCCGCGCGCATGTTGAGGCTGTGCTTGGCGCCGCCGGCGATGATGAGCGCCGTCAGGGTGTCGATCACCAGCGCCACACCGGCCACGATCACCACCGGCCAGCCCTCGACCGGCTGCGGCGACACGAAGCGGGCCACCGCCTCCACCAGCAGATAGCCGCCCACCAGCAGCAGGGCGATCGCATTGATCAGCGTCGCCACCAGCTCGGCGCGCTGGTAGCCGAAGGTCATCAGCCGGTCGGCCGGGCGGCGGGCGATCCTCTGCGCCAGCAGCGCGATACCCATCGAGGCCGCGTCGGACAGGTTGTGCAGCGCATCGGCGATCAAACCCAGCGAACCCGACACCACGCCGGCGCCGATCTGCACCAGCGTCAACAGCACATTGATGACGATGGCCCACGCCAGGCGCCGGTCGCTCAGCGTGCCGTGGGGATGGTGGTGGTGCGCATCCATGCCGTCAAGGATGCGCTGATTCATTCAGCGCATCCCGCCCGGGGCAGGCTGCCCCGGCCTGAATCGACGGCGTAAGCCCTCGATTCAGGGAGCACCGCGCGGCGGCGAGCTGAAGAATTCCAGCGAGGAACTTTTTTCAGCATTGCCTTAACAGACCGACCGACCAGGGCCTGCCGGCGAGCGTGGGTCACCCATTCGGCGCTCGCCTCAGAGTCGGTGAAGAAATGCGCGTGCTGCGCATGTCTTGCGTCGCCCGTCCGGTACACGCCCGGACGTGCTCCCGGAGCTCGAAAAATTCACAAGCGCTCACTCCCAGCGCCGGCGCAGCACTTTTTTGTCGAATTTGCCGACCGAGGTGCGCGGGATGGCGTCGATGAGGTGGATGTCCTCGGCGTAGGGAATCTGCCATTTGGCGAAGTGGCCGCTGGCGGCCAGGAAATCCTGCACGGCCTGCGGCGTCAGTTCCGCCTCGCGGCCTGGTCGCGGCACCAAAAACGCCACCGGCCGCTCGTCCCATTTGGGGTCCGGGCGCGCCACCACGGCCGCCTCGGCCACCGCCGGGTGGGCCATGAGGGTGTTTTCCATGTCCACGCTGGAAATCCACTCGCCGCCGGATTTGATGAGGTCTTTCACCCGGTCGGCGATGCGCATGTAACCGTCCGGGTCCAGCGCCGCCACGTCGCCGGTGCGAAACCAGCCATCCGGCGTGAAGGACTTGTTCGAGCCTTCCATCTTGTAATAGCTGCTGATCACCCACGGGCCGCGCACCACCAGCTCGCCCACGCTCACGCCATCGCGCGGCAGGATCTCGCCGTTCGGGCCCTCGATGCGCATCTCGATGCCCGGCACCGGAATGCCGGCTTTCAGCCGCGCCGCGTATTGTTCTTCCGGGCTGGCGTTGCGCATGCGGCGCTTGATGCGCGACACGGTGCCCAGCGGCGACAGCTCCGTCATGCCCCACAGCTGCACGATGGGCACGCCGTAGCGCTCGTCGTAGGCGCGCATCAGCGCCGCCGGCACCGCCGAGCCGCCGCAGGCGATGCGCTGCAAAGGCTTCAAGTCCCCGCCGTGCTGCTGCAAATGCTGGTCGACCATCATCCAGATGGTCGGCACGCCGGCGGCGAACGTCACCTCCTCGCCGCGGATGAGGTCCACCACGTCGGCCGCCTGCGGGTTTCTGCCCGGGAACACCAGCTTGCTGCCGAACATGACCCCGGCGAACGGCAATCCCCAGGCGTTGACGTGGAACATGGGCACGAACACCAGCGCGCTGTCCAGCTGCGACAGGCCCATCACGTCGGCCATGCCGATGGCCATGGTGTGCAAATACAGCCCGCGGTGGCTGTACAGCGCGCCCTTGGGGTTGCCGGTGGTGCCGGATGTGTAGCAGATGGCGCAGGCGGTGTTCTCGTCGAGCTCGGGCAGCTCCGTGACCGGCGTGCCGCTGGCCAGGAAGTCCTCGTACTCGGTCTCGCCGCGCAGGCCGAAGCTGTCGCTGCCGCCCTCGCGCATCACCACGAAGCGCTCGACACCCTTGCAATGCTCCTGCAGCGGCACCAGCTGCTCGGCGAGCGACTCGTCGACGAAGATCATGCGGTCTTCGGCGTGGTTCACCAGGTACGTGAGCTGGTCGGTGGAAAGACGAATGTTCAGCGTGTGCAGCACCGCGCCCAGGCACGGCACGGCAAAGTACAGCTCGAGGTGCTGATAGCGGTTCCAGGCAAAGCTGGCGATGCGGTCGCCGGGTTTGACGCCGGCGGCCTTGAGCGCTCCCATCAGGCGCAGCACCCGGTCGTAGAACTCGCCGTAGGTATAACGGTGCACGCCGCCCGGCTCGCGCGTGGCGATCTCGCCGTCCGCGAATAGATCCCTGGCCCGCCGCAGGATGGAGGTCAGCGTCAGCGGGTAGTTCATCATCAGGCCGTGCATCGTCGTCTCCTCGGGCGATCGCGTTCATTAGTGACTGCCGGCGGGCGCCGGGCGGCACAGCTTAGCAGGCCGCCGATCGGGCAAAACGCGCTGCTCCTTTCAGTGCCCCGCCATTTGCAGGCGTTCGAGATCCGCCAGCACCTCGGCCGCGTGCGCGTCCGGATCGACATCCAGATAGCGCTGCGCGACGCGGCCCTGCGGGTCGATGATGAAGGTCACGCGCTTGGCGATTTTCATCACCAGCAGATCGCGCAGCGCCCCGTAGGACGCCGCCACCGCGCCGTCCTGGTCGGCCAGCAACGGGAACGGCAGGCTGTGCTTTTTGGCGAACGCGGCGTGCGAGGCGACGTCGTCCACGCTCACGCCCACCACCTCGGCACCCAGCTTGCGGATGCTCGCGATGTCGTCGCGAAAGTTGCAGGCCTCGGTGGTGCAGCCCGGCGTGTCGTCCTTGGGATAGAAGTACAGCACCAGCCAACGGCCGGCGTAATCGGCCAGCGCATGCGTCTTGCCGGTCTGGTCCGGCAGGCTGAAGGCCGGCGCCGGGGCGCCGATTTCGGGCGGTTCCGCGGCCGCCGCAAGGGCCGGCGCGACCAGCAGAAACAAGGCGGTCAGCAGGCGTTTCATGGTGTCTCCGGTGGGGTTGGCGGGCCGGTATGATGGCCGGCACAGCATACCCACACCGCAAGGAGGAGTCCGCCATGCGTTACGCCGCCCCCGGCACCGCCGGTGCCAAGGTCGCTTTCAAGTCCCGCTACGGCAATTTCATCGGCGGGCAATGGCTGGCGCCCGCGTCGGGTGAGTATTTCGAGAACATCACGCCCATCACCGGCAAGGTGTTCTGCGAGGTTCCGCGCTCGAACGCCGCCGACATCGAGCGCGCGCTCGACGCCGCCCACGCTGCCCGGGCCGCCTGGGGCAACACCGCCCCCGCCGAGCGCGCGGCGCTGCTGCTGAAGATCGCCGACCGCATGGAGCAGAACCTCGAAGCGCTGGCGGTGGCCGAGACCTGGGACAACGGCAAGCCCATCCGCGAGAGCCTGGCGGCCGACCTGCCGCTGGCGGTGGACCACTGGCGCTACTTCGCCGGCGTGCTGCGCGCGCAGGAAGGGGCGCTGTCGCAGATCGACGCCGACACCGTGGCCTACCACTTCCACGAGCCGCTCGGCGTGGTCGGGCAGATCATCCCGTGGAACTTCCCGCTGCTGATGGCCACGTGGAAACTGGCGCCGGCGCTCGCCGCCGGCAACTGCGTGGTGCTCAAGCCCGCCGAGCAGACGCCGGTGTCGATCCTGGTGCTGATGGAGCTGATCGGCGACCTCATCCCGCCGGGCGTGGTAAACGTAGTCAACGGCTTTGGCGTCGAGGCCGGCAAGCCGCTGGCGTCGAGCCCGCGCATCGCCAAGATCGCCTTTACCGGCGAGACCACCACCGGGCGGCTGATCATGCAGTACGCGTCCGCCAACCTGATCC
>NZ_JAQVGQ010000088.1 GCF_028696615.1 Immundisolibacter sp.
AGGTAGCCCTCGGCCTCGGTGCCGGGGCCGTCCCAGCCGGCGGCTGCGCGGTGGTCGTGCAGCAGGATTTCGTCGCCAGGCGCGAGCTGCGCGGCGGGCGTCCATTCCACTTCGAGGCTGTAGCGGGTTTTGCGCGCCACGCGGCGCACGCGGTGGTCGGCCGTGAGCCGCAGGCTGTAGCCCTCGCGCGTCTGCAGGCGCAGCACGGGCTTGGTGCCGGTCTTGAAAAAGCCCTGGCTTTGCACAGGGTAAGCGCGGCCATCGACCAGCGCGCTGAAAGGCTGCCCCACGAGCTCGGCCACCTGCGCCGGCCCGCCGGCCGTCATGACCCAGGTGTCGGCCGTGACGCACGGGTTGGTGGCGCGGATGTTCTCGCAGAACCAGTTGTTGTTGAGCTCGTTGTACTGGTCGATGAGGATGAAGCCCGGCTCGGCGTAGTCGTAGGTGGACGTCATGATGAGGTCCCACAGGCGCCGCGCCTTGATGGTGCGGTACACCCGGCAGGCGACCAGGCCGCGCTCGTCGACGATGTAGTCGCGGTGGGTCGGCCACTCACGCCAGATGATGTTGTCGGCCGTGTACACGTCGATGCCGTCGGCGTCGGCCTCGCGCCGGGTGATGGGGAAGGCGAGCGGCCAGTCGGCGCCGGCCTTGACCGCCTCCATGAACTCGCGCGTGACCAGCAGCGACAGGTTGAACTGACGCAGGCGCCCGGGCTCGCGCTTGGCGCGGATGAAGTCGACCACGTCCGGGTGGCCGACGTCGAAGGTGGCCATCTGGGCGCCGCGCCGCCCGCCGGCGGACGACACGGTGAAGCACATCTTGTCGTAGATGTCCATGAACGACAGCGGCCCCGAGGTGTAGGAGCCGGCACCGGCCACATACGCGCCGCGCGGGCGCAGCGTGCTGAATTCGTAGCCGATGCCGCGGCCGGCCTTCAGCGTGAGGCCGGCCTCGTGGACCTTGCGCAGGATGTCGTCCATCGAGTCCTCGATGGTGCCGGACACGGTGCAGTTGATGGTGGAGGTGGCAGGCTTGTAATCCCAGGCGCCGGCGTTGGAAATGATGCGTCCGGCCGGGATGGCGCCGCGGCGCAGCGCCCACAGGAAGCGCTCGTACCAGTGCTCGCGCAGGTCCGGCGTTTCGGAGTCCGCCAGCGCGCGCGCCACGCGCTGGTAGGTCTCGTCCACGGTGCGGTCGATGACCGTGCCGTCCTTGGCCTTGAGGCGGTATTTCTTGTCCCAGATGTCCAGCGAGGCCGGTTGTACCGGCACGTCCGAGGCGCGGGCTTGGGTGTGAATGGCGACCACCTTGTTCATCGCTGTGGGGGCTCCCTGAACCGTTGGGTGTGCGGGTTTTCGCGGGTCCGGTCTGTCGTGCCGAAGACACAACATATTGTGACGGCAGCGAGACCTTAAGCGGCTCGGCATGGGCTCGTCAACCGTTGCCGGAAAAATAATTTTTTATTTTTAATAACAAACAGATAATTTTAATATATGGCGCGATCAGGCGATTTTGGAAAGCCCTTTGTGGCCCCGCGCAAAAAGTCTTTTTACACAATATGTTGTTTGTTTGGCGGCGTGGTTGCGTGCCGGTCCAGGGCCTGGATCGTTCGCCGTTTTTGCGGGCGGACCGGGGCCCGGTCCGTGTCGTTTCCATCGGGACAGGTGCGGATTGATGGGCACGCCGCCTCGCGTCACTGGCCTTTTCAACGGCCTGTAAAGAAATGCTGAAAAATTCCGTCCCGGGAATTTTTCAGCTCGCTGCAGCAAGGGTCACGCCCGCGCTGCCGCGGACGGCCAGCGCTGAATAAGCCGGCAGTTGCCAAACAGGCCGTTGAAAAACGGCCTGCGCCCGTCCGATAAGGGCGCGGTCGGCGGGGTGTCCCTCGCGGTATTCGGTTTTTTCGCGACTCGTCACCAGGATGGCTTCGTGACCGCACCTTCTCTCGTTTCGGCCCCTGCCTGGATCGTCGGCCGCTTCGGCAATTTTGGACTGGCCACCAGGATCATGGCCGGCTTTGCATGCGTCCTGGTTTTGCTGCTGGTGGTCGGTGGCGGCAGCGTTGCGGTGTTTCAGCGCGTGGCAACGGGAGTGGCCGTGTTCGGTCAGCGCGTCAACCTGGCGCGACTGATTGCACAGGTGGGCAGCGAAACGACGCAGCTGCAGCAATTGGTGCGCGAGTTCGCCGTGTCGGGCGACGGCCAGCAGGCCGGCGCGGCCAAGGAACTGGGCAGCCGCCTCGGCGCTCGCGTGCAGGAGGGTTTGGCGCTGCTCGAAAGCCCCGAGCAGCGAGCCAAAATGCAGGCGCTTGCCGACGGTCAGGCGGCGTTCGGTGCGGCGTTCGACAAGATGGTTGCGCTCAAGGCGCAGGACACGCTGATCGCCGGCCGCATCGACCCGCTCGGGGCGGCGCTGACCGAGCAACTCGACGCCCTCATGGCGCAGGCCGCCCAGGACGGCAATTCGGGCGCCATCAGCATCGGCCAGACGATGCTTCAGTATTTGATGGAAATCCGCTTGAACGCCAACACCTTTATCAGCCGTGGCCTGACGAGGGCCCGCGTGAGGGCCGAGACGCGTTTTCGGCAACTGAACAAGGTGGTCGACGAGCTCGACACGCTGACGCAGGGCCGTCCGTATCGGGCGGCGTTCGAGCAGATCCGCGCCGACAGCCTCGAGTACTTCAAGGTATTCCAGCAGTACACCGAGCTGCGCCGCGAGCTCGATGCCCTGCTCGGCGGCGATATCCAGCAGTCCGGTGCGGCCATGGCGGCGGCGGCCAGGGCGATCGACGCAGACACCAAGGCCGACCAACGGCGTGTCGAGCAGGCAACGGCGGCCCTGATCGACTCGATGTCGGTGCTGGTGTCGGTGCTGTCACTGGGCGGTCTGGTCGTGGGTGTCTGCCTGGCTTGGTTCATCGGGCGCGGTCTGTCGCGCCCGATCGTGGCGCTGACCGGTGTGATGGGTCGTCTGGCGGATGGCGATCACGGCGTGGACATTCCGGGCACCGGCCGCGGCGACGAGCTCGGCCGGATGGCCCAGGCGGTGCTGGTGTTCCAGCAGAACATGATTCGCGCCCGGGACCTGGCGGCCAAGGAAGCGGCCGAGCAGGCGCAGCGCGAGGCGCGCACCCGGGCCATCGAGCAGCTGGCCGCCGAGTTCGACCGCGAGGCAAGCCAGGTGATGAACACCGTGGCCTCGGCGGCGACCGAAATGCAGGCGACGGCATCGTCCATGACCGCGGCGGCCGAGCAGACCAGCGTCCGGTCGACGGCGGTGGCGGCGGCCTGCGAGCAGGCGTCAGCCAATGTGCAGACGGTGGCGAGCGCGGCCGAGGAACTGTCGGCGTCGATCGGCGAGATCAGCCGTCAGGTGAGCCATTCGGCCGAGATTGCCAGCACGGCGGTGGCCGAAGTCGAGCGCACCAACGTGCAGGTACAGGGCCTGACCGAGGCGGCGCAACGGATCGGCGACGTGGTGCAGCTGATCACCGACATCGCCGGCCAGACCAACCTGCTGGCTCTGAACGCGACCATCGAGGCGGCGCGGGCGGGCGACGCCGGCAAGGGCTTTGCGGTGGTGGCGTCGGAAGTGAAGAGCCTGGCGAACGCGACGGCCAGGGCGACTGAGCAAATCACCGGCCAGATTGCGGCCGTGCAGCAGGCGACGCGGGAAGCGGTGACGGCGATCCAGTCGATCGGCAGCACCATCGGCCAGATCAGCGAGATCAGCACCCTGATCGCGGCGGCGGTCGAGCAGCAAGGCGCGGCCACGCAGGAGATTGCGCACAACGTGGTGCAGGCGTCGGCCGGCACCAGCGAGGTGTCGTCGAACATCGCCGGCGTGAGCCAGGCGGCGGCCTCGACCGGTGCCGCGGCCGAGCAGGTGCTGGGCGTGGCCAGCGAGCTGTCAGAGCAAGCCGAGCTGCTGCGCGGCAAGGTGGAAGCCTTCCTGGCCGCAGTCAAGGCAGCCTGAGGCAGCGCTCAGCCCGGCTCGCAGACCTGCGGCAGCACCTGCGCAAAGCTGTGCAGCATCGGCAGGTCTGGCAGATGCTGCGGTTCAGCCTTCGAGTCCGGCTGCGCCACGGCCAGCAGTTGGCCGATGCCGAAGTCGCGCGCGGCGCGCAGCACGTGGGCGTTGTCGTCCACCAGCAAGGTGTGGGGCGGATCGAAGCCGAGCTGCGCGCGAAGGCGCGGCCAGAACGCCGGGTCTTCCTTGGGCGCGTTGAGATCGTGCGCGCAGACGATGGCGTCCAGCCAGGCGTCGAGCCCGGTGCGCGCCAGCTTGAAGTCGAGCCCGCTGCGGTGCGAGTTGGTGACCAGCACGCGCCGTTTGCCGGCCATCTGCAGCCAGGCCAGAAACTCCGGCACTTGCGGGCGCAGGCCGATCAGGTGCGCGAGCTCGGCGTTCAGCGCCGCCACGTCGAGCTCCAGCAGTTCGCTCCAGTACGTCATGCAGTAGAAGTCGAGCGTGCCGCGGCGGCGCTCGGCCTCGGCGTGGATGAGCTCGCGCGCGGCCTGCACGTCGAGCCCGCGCCGCGCGCCCCAGGTGCGCGGCAGGTGCTCGAACCAGAAGGCGTTGTCGTAGTGCAGATCGAGCAGCGTGCCGTCCATGTCGAGCAGCACGGTGTCGATGGCGGACCAGTCGATCATGACGATGTCCCCACGAGAGCCGACAGGCGCGGCGCGAGCTCGGCACCGGCCTGGATGCTGACGGTCTTGCGCCGGCCGCTGTCGCCGCTCGCCACGCCGATGGCGCTGCGCGGCAGGCCGAGCCGCTCGGCCAGAAACTCGACCAGCGCCGCGTTGGCGGCACCGTCCACCGGCGGGGCGGTCAGGCGCAGCTTGAGGCGGCCGTCGTGCAGGCCGGCCAGTTCGGTGCGCGCCGCGCGCGGCTGGACCAGCACATCGAGCAGCCACACCGCGCCCTGGCGACGGTACGGCGGCGCGCTCACAGCCCCTGCACCATGGCCCTGGCCGCCAGCATGATGAACGGCTGTACCAGCAGGATGTTTACCAATTGGATGGCGACCAGCGCCACCAGCACCGACCAGTCGATGCCGCCGGCGGGCGGAATGAGGCGCCGCAGCGGCGCCAGTAGCGGTTCGGTGAGCTGCTCGAGCAGGCGCAGCACGGGGTTGTAGCCGCCGCCGGCGGCGATCACCCAACTGGCGATGGCGCGCACGATGAGCACGGCGCTCAGCGTCAGCGTGAGCAGTGACAGCGCCTGCGCGGTGGCCATCAGCAACGCGCCGATGATGCCCGGCAGGTAGCCGCGCAGCGCGCTGAGTGCGTACACCTCGAGCAGGTGCACCAGCAGCAGCAATACCACCAGCGCCGGCTCGACGCGCGGCCGCCACGGCAGCAGCCGGCGCAGCGGCGCCACCAGCGGCTGCGTGGCCTTGTAGACGAACTGCGACAGCGGGTTGCGGAAGTCGACGTCCATGGCCTGGAACAGCAGCCGCAGCAGCGCCACGGCGCCGTACAGGCCGAACGCGGTCTGCACCAGGAACAGGCCAGCCTGCGTCAGCGGCGAGTAGATCATGCGGCGGACCTCAGGCCTGACGCGCCAGCTCGCCGGCGCGCCGGTGGGCGGCGGCGAGCGCGTCGTGGAACAGCGCCGCAAGTCCGCCCGCCTGCAGCACCTCGAGCGCGGCCTGCGTGGTGCCGCCGGGCGAGGTGACCTGCGCGCGCAGCGTGGCCGGCGACTCGCCGCTTTGCGTGGCGAGCACCGCGGCGCCAAGCGCGGTCTGCAGCGTCAGCTGGCGCGCCACCTCGGGTGCGAGGCCGAGCGCCACGCCGGCCTGCTCCATCGCTTCCATCACGGCAAAGAAATAGGCGGGTCCGCTGCCGGACACGGCGGTCACGGCATCGAGCTGTGCCTCGTCCGCCACCCACACCACCTGACCCACGGCGCCCAGGATGCGCTCGGCCTGGGCGCGCTGGTCGGCGCTGACGCGCGCGTTGGCGTGCAGCGCGCTGATGCCCTGGCGCACCAGCGCCGGCGTGTTCGGCATGCAGCGCACCACCGGAAAGCCGCCGCCGAGCCAGGCGTCGATGTCGGCCTCGGTGATGCCGGCCACGATGGATACGACCAGCGGCCGGTGTGCGCCGAACTGCGGCGCCAGTTCCTGTGCCACCGCGCGCAGCGCCTGCGGCTTGACCGCCAGCACCACCACCGCGGCCGCGCCGACCAGGTCCGCGCCGTGCGCGGCGGTGCGCAGGCCAAACGCGTCGGCCAGGGCGGCGCGGCGTGTCGGGTCGGGCTCGGCGGCGGCAAGCTGCGCCGGTGCGGTGCCGTCGGCGATCAGGCCGCCGAGCAGGGCGCGGCCCATGTTGCCGCCACCGATGAAGACGATTTCGCCGGCCATGCCGATCACTCCGTGTGGAACTCCAGGAAAGGCTGAAAAATTCCGTCCCTGGAATTTTTCAGCTCGCGGCGGCAAGGGTCACGCCCGTGCCGCGCTCCATGAATCAACGCCTTACGGCGTTGATTCATGCCGGGGCATCCTGCCCCGGACAGAACCGCTGACCAAATCAGATACTGTCTTGGCCCCATCATGGCAAGCCCATGGCGGGATCGAAGGGGCGTCCGGATTTGAGCACGCCCCAGATGAGGTGCAGGAGTTTGCGCATGGCAGCCACCAGCACCTGTTTGGGGTGTTTGCCCCTGGCCGCCAGGCGGTCACAAAACGCGCGCAGCACCGGGTTGTGTCGCCGGGCCACCAGGGCCGGCATGTACAGGGCCTTGCGCAGGGCGCTCGAGCCCTGTTTGCTGATCGGGCTGGCACCGGTCCGTTGCCCGGACTGGCGCAGGCGCGGGTTGACCCCGCTGTAGGCCACCACCTGGCCGGCGTTCTCGAAGCGTTCCACAGCGCCCAGGTAGGCCAGCACGCGGCTGATGGTTTCCGGGCCGAGACCCGGAATGCTCTCCAGCAGCTGCGCGTTGCGGCGCAGGTCCCCGTCGCGGTCGATCTGCGCCTGGATCGCCTCGCGCAGGCGCGCCATCTCGTCCTGCAGGGCCTCGAGGATGATGTGCACCGACCGCAGGGCCTCGCCGTGCACCTGCTGGGCACGCGCCCGCTCCATCGTGTGCATCACGATCAGGTCATCCAGGCGGCTGACCAAAGCGTGCAGGCGCTCTTGCTGCGGGCTCGGCGGCGTCCAGCGGCGCGGCGTGTGCTGGCGGGCGTAGCGGGCGATCAGCCGCGCATCGACCCGGTCGGTTTTCGCCCGCACCCCGAGCGTGCGCGCATAGGCCTGGATGCGCGCCGGGTTCTCGATGGCGACCACGGCCCCGGCTTCGTGCAGCGCCCGCGCCAGCGCCGTGCCGTACGGGCCGGTCGCCTCCAGGCACACCCCGCACTGCGCCCAGTCGAGCCCCTGCGCCCGGCCCCACGCCAGCAGCGCCGCAAACCCATCGGCGTCGTTCGAAAACACCTTGCTCTTGCCGCGCCCGTCCGGGCGCTCGACGAACACGTCGAATTTCTTCTTCGACACGTCCACGCCCACCCACATCGACGGCCTGTGCACGTCGCTCATGCTCACGCTCCATAATCGGCCCACGCCACCCCTTCCCGATCCGTTCCACCTTACGTGTACAGGCTCAGGCCAGCGGCCACCGCCTCGGATACTGTTCGAACTGGCGATCAGGGTGATGGCGGGCGGCTCATCTGATTCACGGGTTCACAGACCCAAGCGGTTCCTCAGCCTGCCCAGCCATCGCTGCGGGGATCAGCCGCAGTACGTTCCCCAGGGGAACGGGGGACGTCAAGACGTAAGCGGTTCCTTCACTGCCGCGCCGGGCGCGGTCCGAACAGCGCGCTGCCGATGCGCACCAGCGTGGCGCCTTCGGCCACCGCCGCCTCCAGATCGCCGCTCATGCCCATGGACAGCGTGTCGAGCGTAAACCCTTGGTCCTTCAAAGCATCCAGCAGTTCCCGCAAGGCCCGAAACGGCCGGCGTTGAGCCTCGAAATCCGCCGCCGGAGCCGGCATGGTCATCAGACCGCGCAGGCGCAGCGGCGCCATCGCCGCCACCTGGGCGGCGAGGTCCGCCGCTGCGGTCGGCGCGATGCCGGCCTTGCGCGGGTCGCCGTCGACGTTGACCTGGATGCAGACGTTCAACGGGCCGCGCTGTGCTGGGCGGGCCCGGGCCAGACGTTCGGCGCAGCGCGCCGAGGCGACGGTGTGCACCCAGTCGAAGCGCCGCGCCACCTCGGCGGCCTTGTTGGCCTGCAGGGCGCCGATGAAATGCCACTCGACCGCCAGATCGGCGCAGGCATCCATCTTGCGGCAGGCTTCCTGCAGGTAATTTTCGCCGAAGGCGCGCTGGCCGAGCGCCGCCAGTGCACGAATGCAGGGCACCGGCTGCGCCTTGCTGGCGGCGACCAGACCGACGCTGCCGGGCGGGCGATGAAAGCGCTGCTCGGCGCCGCGCAGGCGCTCCAGCACGGCTTGCCAGCGGGCCGCCAGAGCGGCTGAAGCCTCGGGTTCTAAAGAATTTGCAGCAGCGACGGATGTAATGGCATAACCCCGCTGGCGGATCGCGGCGCAGTATAGCAGCGGCCCCCTTTTCCCCCGCCCGGCCGCGGGCATTTGCAAGGTGCGTCACCGCATGGACATTACCGAACTGCTGGCCTTTACCGTCACCAACAAGGCGTCGGATCTGCACCTGTCGGCGGGCATGCCGCCGATGATCCGCGTCGATGGCGACGTGCGCCCGCTGGACCTGCCGGCGCTGGACCACTCGCAGGTCCACGACATGATTTACGACATCATGAACGACCGCCAGCGCCGGGATTACGAGGAGTTCCTGGAAACCGATTTCTCGTTCGAGATTCCGGGCCTGGCGCGGTTTCGCGTCAACGCCTACAACCAGCACCGCGGGGCGGCGGCGGCGTTTCGCAACGTGCCGAACAAGATTCTGACGCTCGAGGAGCTCGAGGCGCCGGCGAGCTTCGCCGAGCTGGCCATGCTGCCGCGCGGCATCGTGCTGGTGACCGGCCCCACCGGCTCGGGCAAGTCGACCACGCTGGCGGCCATGGTCGACGAAAAAAACCGCGCCGAGTATGGCCACATCGTCACCATCGAGGACCCGATCGAGTTCGTGCACCAGAGCAAACGCTGTCTGATCAACCAGCGCGAGGTGCACCGCGACACGTTAGGTTTCAGCGAGGCGCTGCGCTCGGCGCTGCGCGAGGACCCGGACACCATCCTGGTCGGCGAGATGCGCGACCTGGAAACCATCCGCCTGGCGCTGACCGCTGCCGAAACCGGCCACCTGGTGTTCGCCACCCTGCACACCAGCTCGGCGCCGAAGACCATCGACCGCATCATCGACGTGTTCCCGGCCGGCGAGAAAGACATGGTGCGCAGCATGCTGTCCGAGTCGCTGCGCGCGGTGATCGCGCAGACGCTGCTCAAGCGCATCGGCGGCGGGCGCATCGCCGCCCACGAGGTGATGATCGGCACCCCGGCCATCCGCAACCTGATCCGCGAGAACAAGGTGGCGCAGATCTACTCGGCCATCCAGACCGGCCAGGCGCACGGCATGCAGACGCTCGACCAGTGCCTGCAAAAAATGGTGGCGCACCGCAAGATCAGCCGCGAAGACGCCGCCGCGCGCGCCGTCAACAAGGATCTGTTCCGCTGACGGTCCCCATCCGACCCCGGAGTCCGCCGTGATCGATTTCGCCACCCTGCTGCAGATGATGGTCGA
>NZ_JAQVGQ010000089.1 GCF_028696615.1 Immundisolibacter sp.
GCCCGGATGACGCGCCCGCACTCACCGATGGCGGCGGCGCGCGCGTCGCCGGCCCGGGTGCGGTCTTTCATCAGCGGGCGGAAATAACGGAACCACAGTGCCGTCAGCAGGCCGGACGTCACGCTCCAGAGCAGCAACTGCCAAGCCAGATCGAGGTCGGGCTTGAACCACAGCACGGCGCCGACCAGCAGCGCACCGAGGCCAAACCAGAACACGAAGAAACTGGCCAGAAACAGCTCGGCCATCAGCAGCGCCATGCCAAGAGCCAGCCATTGCCAGTAGAGCATCGTGTCCTCGCCGGGGCGTGAATGCGCGCGGCATGGTAACAGGCGATCGCAAAAGGCCGTCGCGGTCGATCAACCTTGCTGTGGCGGCCAGGTTGGCGACGGGCGCGGGGGTCTTCCCGGGTCTTGTTCAGCTCGCCTAGCGCGGGTGTGTAGCGCGCTAGGCGAGCTGAATCAATGCCTCAGCCGTCGAGGTCAGCCACCAGCGCGTCGCGCGTCGCCGCCGGCAGGGGATCGACCGTCACCGTCATGTTGGGATGGTCGATGCCGGCGGCGAGCGGGGCACCGCCTTTCAGCGCCGCGATCATGGCCGGTGTGAGCTCGAAGCGCAGGAAGTGCACCGACGACGTTTTTTCGTCGTTTTCGCGCTCCAGGTCCTCGTCGGCAATGGCATATACCGGTTCGTGACCGGCCACGCGCAGCCACACGCGGTCCTCGACGCCGATCAGTTTGGCCAGTTCGCGGCGCCGCTCGGCCTCGTCGGCGTACTCGAGCATGAACGTCGCCTTCAGGTTGCTGCCGTCCGGGATCAGCGGGTTGTAGGCGTCGAGTTCATCCTGGATGCCGCGCGCCTCGAAGATGCGCTCGGCACGCAGCATTTCCTGGATTTGGTAGTGGATGGTCAGGCGGTCTTCGAAGATCAGCGTGGCGTGCGGGCCGAGCCGAACCTGACGCGGCTTTTTGTGCTCGAGCACGCGGGCGCGGAACGCCGGCCGCTGCTCGGCGTACTGCTCGAGCGACAACAAATCGGCGCGGGTGAGTTTCTGCATGGTTCAGATTCCGTAGGCCAGGCGCAGCAGCTGCAGCGGGTGCTCGGACGGTTTGCCGCCGCCGACGCCGTGTTCGATGTGCTTGCAGGCGATCGGGCAGTCACTGGCGTAGTGGGCGGGGTCGATCTCGCGCACGCGGTTGAACACCGGCGTGCCGATCTTCATGGCGAACGGGTGGGTTTCGCGCTTCACGCCATAAGTGCCGTCGTGACCGGCACAGCGCTCGATCGCCACCACCTCGGTGCCGGGGATGAGCTGTAACACCTCGCGCGTCTTCAGGCCGATGTTCTGCACCCGCAGGTGACACGGCGGGTGGTAGGCGACCTTGCCGAGCGACCGCTTGAAGTCGGTTTTCAGCAGCCCGTCCTTGTGGCGGGCGATGAGGTACTCGAACGGGTCGTAGATGCGCGCGGCCACCTTCTGCACGTCGGCGTCGTCTGGGAACATCAGCCGCAGCTCCTGCTTGAACATCAGCACGCAGGACGGTACCGGCGCCACGATGTCGTAGCCCTGGTCCACGTAGGCGGCCAGCGCCGGCAGGTTGTGCTGCTTGAGCTTTTCCACCGATTCGAGGTCGCCCAGTTCTAGTTTCGGCATGCCGCAGCAGCGGCTGTCCTCGGCCAGCGTCACCGGCAGGCCGTTGTGGCGGAAGATGGCGGCCAGATCCTCGCCGAGCTCCGGCATCTGGTTGTGTCCGTAGCAGGTGCCGAACAGCAGCACCTTGCCGGTGGTGGTGGCGCCGGGCGTGGGCGTGAGCGCGGCGTTGGCGCTGGCCTGGTCCTTGAAGCGACGCGCGAGCGGCTTGCTCGCGAACGCCGGCAGCGCGGCGTCGACGTGGATGCCGATCACCTTTTCCATGACCTGGCGGGCGGGCTTGAAGCGGTTGACGGCGTTGACGGTTTCCGTCACCACCGGGATGCCGGCCAGCTTGCCGGTCAGATCGGTCGAGGTCAGGAAGCGGTCCCGGAACGACGCGCCCTTGGTTTTGAACTTGACCGCCTTGGCGCGCAGCATCAGGTGCGGGAAGTCCACGTTCCAGGGGTGCGGCGGCACGTACGGGCACTTGGTCATGTAACACAGGTCGCACAGGTAGCACTGGTCGACTACCTTCCAGTAATCCTCCTTGGCGACACCGTCCACTTCCATGGTCGAGGATTCGTCGACCAGGTCGAACAGGGTCGGGAACGACTGGCACAGGCTCACGCAGCGCCGGCAGCCGTGGCAGATGTCGAAGACGCGTTCCAGCTCCTCGAACAGCGCCGTCTGGTCGTAATACTCGGCGCTTTTCCACTCGATGGCGTGCCGGGTCGGGGCTTCCAGGCTGCCCTCGCGGATCGGCGCACGGGACTCGGAATCGGCCATGGGTGATGCTCCTGTCGTGCAGGCTGAGGTCGGATCGGTCGAAGTCTGCATGCAGCGGCCTTGCGCCGCGCGAAACCGGCCGGCGGGGACCGTCGCCGGTCCCCGCCCAAAGCCGCCCGGGCTCAGGCGCCCAGGGTGTCCAGAGCCTTCTGGAAGCGGTTGGCGTGCGAACGCTCCGCCTTGGCCAGGGTCTCGAACCAGTCGGCGATTTCGGTGAAGCCTTCCTCGCGCGCCGTCTTGGCCATGCCCGGGTACATGTCGCTGTACTCGTGGGTTTCGCCGGCGATGGCCGCCTTCAGGTTGTCGGCGGTGCCGCCGATCGGCAGGCCGGTGGCCGGGTCACCGACCGCTTCCAGGTACTCGAGGTGGCCATGCGCGTGGCCGGTTTCACCCTCGGCGGTGGAGCGGAACACGGCGGACACATCGTTGTAGCCTTCCACGTCGGCCTTGTTGGCGAAATACAGATAACGCCGGTTGGCCTGGGATTCGCCCGCGAAAGCCTCTTTCAGATTCGCTTCGGTCTTGCTGCCTTTCAAAGTAGCCATATCGTGACCTCCTGCAGTGGATTGCACCGTGCGGCGGCCGCCAATGGCGACGGCTCCGTCACGGCTATGCATCGTAGCGGGGCGGATATGGGGATGGAAGTTGAATTTTCCAATGCCCCCGATAGAGTGCCTCTATCAAAACCCGGCCCACGGCGATTCTAGCTCAAAGCCGGTGACGTGCCGGCGGCATCCGGCGCGCACTGCGCGATCGCCTTTGCCAGAACCTCGATCGCCTGCGGCCGGTAGAAGTCGCTGCGCGAAGCCAACGCCACCTGCCGGTAGGGCGCGGTGCCGCGAAACGGCCGTACCGCCAGCAGCGCCCGATCGCGCGGCGTCTCGCCGAGTGCGCCCACCGGCAGCACGCTGATGCCCGCGCCGCTGGCCACCATGTAACGGATGGTCTCGAGCGAACTGCCCTCCAGGCGCTGTTGGCCGGCCTTGTGCGACAGGGTCGGGCACAGCGCCAGCACCTGGTCGCGAAAACAGTGCCGCGGGCCGAGCAGCAGCACGTTCTCGTCGCCGAGTTGTGCGGGATCGATGCTGGCCTGTGCCGTCCAGGGGTGGCCCGGCGGCAGCGCCACCACGAAGCGTTCCTGGTAGATCGGCTGCACGTCGATGTCGGGCGCGCGGTAGGGCAGTGACAGCACCACCGCGTCGAGCTCGCCGCGCTGCAGGCGTGCGCCGAGTTCGTCGGTGTAGTTCTCCTCGATGATCAGCGGCATGCGCGGTGCGCGCTGCGCCAGGCGCGGGATCAGGCGCGGCAGCAGGTAGGGGCCGATCGAGAAGATCACGCCGAGGCGAAACGGCCCGGCCAGCGGGTCTTTGGCGTTGGCGGCCAGCGCGCGGATGGTCTCGACATCCGCCAGCACGCGGCGCGCCTGTTCGGCGATCTGCTCGCCGATCGGCGTCGGCTGCACGTGGCCCGGCAGGCGGTCGAACAGCGGCACGCCGAGTTCGTCCTCGAGCTTTTTGATGGCCACCGACAGGCTCGGCTGGCTCACGAAACAATGCGCGGCGGCGCGGCCGAAATGTCGTTCACGCGCCACCGCCACCACGTAGCGCAGTTCGTTCAGGGTCATGTGGACTCGACTTGGGAAGGCGGGCCAGGATGCGCTATTGTGCCGGCCCCGTGTGGTTAGCTGCGCTTGCGAGGCCCGCCATGAACCCACCCGAGTCCGTTGCCGATCCCGTAGTGCTGGTCGACCGCGATGCCGCCGGCGTCACCAGCCTGACGCTGAACCGCCCGGCGCAGCGCAACGCCTTGTCCGAGGCCATGCTGCAGGCGCTGAAGTCCACGCTGGCCGAGCTGGCCGCCGATCCGGCCGTGCGGGTGCTGGTGCTGGCCGGCGCCGGGCCGGCGTTCTGTGCCGGGCATGATCTGAAGGAACTGCGCGCACTGCCGGACGAGGCGGCGGCCGGCGCGCTGTTTGGCCTGTGCGGTGAGGTGATGCTGGCGTTGCGGCGCTTTCCGCACCCGGTGATCGCGCAGGTGCACGGCGTGGCCACTGCCGCCGGCTGCCAGCTGGTGGCGAGCTGCGATCTGGCGATCGCGTCGGATCACGCGCGCTTCGCCACACCGGGCGTCAACATCGGCCTGTTTTGCAGCACGCCGGCGGTGGCACTGACGCGCAACGTCGCCTACAAGCACGCCATGGAAATGCTGTTCACCGGCGAGCTCATCGACGCCGCCACGGCGCTGCGCTTCGGCCTGGTTAACCGGGTGGTGCCGACCGGCGAGCTCGAGGCCCGCACGCGCGAGCTGGCGGTGCACATCGCCAGCCGGCCAGCGGCGGTGCTGAGCCTAGGCAAGGCCGCCGTGCAGGCGCAGCTCGGTCTCGACGAGGCGGCGGCCTATGCCCAGATGGGCGCCGTGATGGCGAAGAACCTGCTCATGGCCGAGGCCGCCGAGGGTATCGACGCGTTTTTGGAAAAGCGCCCGCCGAACTGGTAAACGCTTACGTATTGACCTCCGGGGCAGGATGCCCCGGCCTGAATCACGGGCGTAAGCCATTGATTCAACTAGCGCCGCGCGGGGGTGTGCCGCGCCACGGCGAGCTGAAAAATTCCAGGGAGGGAGTTTTTCAGATATTTCCTCAGGAAGCTCTTTCCCGGGGCCCGAACAGCGCGGCCCAGGCCTGCGTCACGGTTTGCGCCGGTCCGGCCACGGCGGCCGGATCGACCACGCCGCCGGCGCCCTGCAGCGTCTGGTGGCGCTCGCGGGCGCACAGTGTGACGAAGGCGTCGGCCAGCGCCGCGGCCTGTTCGGCCGGCAAAAGACCAAGCTCCCCGGCCAGGCGCAGGATGTCGGCGGTGCCGCGCGGCCCCGTGATGGCCGGCTGCGCATGGGCGTGCGCCAGTACCAGGTACTGGGCGATGAACTCGACATCGACCCGCCCGCCAGGGCTGAGTTTCAGGTCGAAACCCTCCTTGGGCAGCCGTTTTTCGCGCTGGATGCGCGCGCGCATGTCGGTGACGTCGGCGCGCAGTTTGGTCATGTCGCGCGCCTGGCACAGCACGCGCCGGCGCACCGCCTCGAAGCGTTCGCCGAGCGCGGCATCGCCGGCCACCGGCCGCGCCCGCACCAGCGCCTGGTGCTCCCAGGTCCAGGCCTCGCCGAGCTGATAACTCTCGAAGCCGGCCAGCGTAGTCACCAGCGGGCCGGCGTTGCCGGACGGGCGCAGGCGCACGTCGATCTCATACAGCCGGCCGGCCGGCGTGAGCGTGGTCAGGATGTGCGTCAGGCGCTGCACGACGCGCGCGAACCAGGTTTCGTTGGGCAGCGGCGCGGCGCCGTCGCTGCTGCCGCCGGCGCCGTCGTGCAGGAACACCAGGTCGAGGTCCGACTCGTAGTTGAGCTCGCCGCTGCCTAGGCGGCCGTAGCCGAGCACCAGCAGCGGCGCCTCGCGGGTCGGATCGGCGGCATCGCGCGGGCGGCCGTGGCGCTGTTCGAGCTGCGCGCGCGCCAGCGCCAGCGCGCGCCGCAGCAGTACTTCGGCCAGCGTGGTCAGCGCCTTGGGCGCCTCGGCCGGGTCGAGCAGGTGGCCGATTTCGGCCGCCGCCACGTGCAACGCGGCGGCGTGGCGGTGCTCGCGCAGCACGTTCATGGCGGTTTCGAGGTCGTCCGCCGGCACGCCGGCGAGCGCCCGATCGAGCGTGCGCTCGAGGTCCGCCGCCTGTTGCGGCAGGTACAGCGTGCGCGCGTCCAGCAGCTCGTCGAGCACTACCGGATGGGCGCTGATCCAGTCGGCGATCCAGGCGCTCATGCCCATCAGCCGCGCCAGGTGCTCCTGCGCAGGCGGGTGCTCGAGCAGCATGGCCAGGTAGACCGAACGCGTGGTCACGGCCTCGAGCAGGCCGCACAGGCGCCCGAGCGTGAGCTCCGGTTGGGGGGTGCCGGCAGCGGCGCGCAGCAGGCCGGGCAGCAGCGCGGTCAGGCGTTGGCGGGCGGTGGCCGAGGCCACGCGCCAGGCACGGCCGTCGCGCAACGCACGCAAATGAGCGAGCGCCTGCGCCGGGTCGCGGTAACCGAGCGCGGTCAGCTCGGCGGCGGCCTGCGGCGCATCCAGACGGTCCGGCCACAGTGGCTGGGCCGGCGCCGGCGCGCGCGCGTCATCGCCGAGCAGGGACTGAAAATGCCGGTGCACGCGGGCGCGCCAGTCGGCGAGCGCGCCAGCGCAGCTTTCCCAGTCGGGGTAGTCCATGGCCAGCGCCAGGCGCTCGCGGTCCACAGGATCGGCCGGTAGCTGGTGGGTTTGGCGGTCGTCCAGCATCTGCAGGCGGTTTTCCAGCCGCCGCAAAAAAGCATACGCAGCGAGCAGTTCGGCCACGTCCTCGGCCGGTAGGTGACCGCGCTCGCCGAGCAGGCGCAGCACCTGGCGGATGCCGCGGCAGCGCAGGTCCGGCTCCCGCCCGCCGCGGATCAACTGGTGCACCTGGCCGATGAATTCCACCTCGCGGATGCCGCCCGCGCCGAGCTTGATGTGATCCTGCAGACCTTCGCGGCGCACCTGCTCGACGATCAGCGCCTTCATGGACCGCATGGCCTCGATGGCGCCGAAGTCGAGGTAGCGGCGGAACACGAACGGCCGCAACCGCCGCAGCAGCCGCTCGCCGGCGGCGAGGTCACCCGCCACCGGGCGCGCCTTGATCAGTGCGTAGCGCTCCCAGTCGCGGCCGTGGGTCTGGTAGTAGTCCTCCATGGCGTCGAAGGAGATCGCCAGCGGTCCGCTGTCGCCGAACGGTCGCAGGCGCGCATCGACGCGGAATACCCGGCCGTTGGCGTCCAGCTCGTCGAGCACGCCGATCAGCCGCCGCGCAAGACGCAGAAAAAACTCCTCGGCGTCGAGCGCGCGCGGGCCGTCGCACACGCCTGCCGATTCGAAGGCAAACATGAGGTCGATGTCGGATGAAAAATTGAGCTCCTCGCCGCCGAGCTTGCCCATGCCGAGCACGACCAGCCGCAGCGGGCTGCCGTCGGCCGCGCGCGGCTGCCCGAGCTGCGCCGCAAGCCAGCCGTGCAGGCGCTGCAAGGCCCCCTCGATGCAGGCATCGGCCAGCGCCGACAGCGCGGCGAGCGTCTCGTCCAGATCGGCCCAGCCGGCCAGGTCACGCCAGGCGATGCGCAGCATCTCGCGTGCCCGCAGCCGGCGCAGCGCCGCGCGCAGACCGGCCTCGTCCTGCACATCGGCCAGATCGGCCTCGACGGTGGCGCGCAGGTCGGCGGGGCTGAGTGCGGCATCCAGGCGGCCGCTGGTGATCAGCTCGGCCAGCAGTTCCGGCCGGGCCAGGCACAGTTCGCCGACAAAGCGGCTGCTCGCCAGCACGCGCGGCGCCGACTGCCACCAATCGCCGATCGCCGTCAGGCCCGCCAACTCGGCCTGCTGCGTCAGCTCGACCAGGGTTTGTCGAACACCGCCGCGCAGGCGGTCCGGCAGGGTGGTCAGTGTGTCGGGCTCGGCGGCGGGGGCATCGGTCATGGGTTTGCTCGGCTAGTGCGCGGCGGCGGGCCACATGTCGGGCGTCGGCGCTGGTCGGCCGCTGGCGTCCGCCCGCTAAACCGGCGCTCAAATAATCGACGGTTTACGCCCACGCCCCAGGCCGGGGCACCCTGCCCCGGCCCTCGAGGCGCGACGAGCTAGGGAAACGCTGAAAAACTCCCTCCCTGGAATTTTTCAGCTCGCCGTCGCGCGGCACACGCTCGCGCGACGCTCAGTGAATCAAGAGCTTACGCCCTTGATTCACGCCTGGGCATCCTGCCCCGGAGGTCAAGAAGTAAGCGTTTCCCTAGGGATGGCCTGCCCGCCAATCAAGCGCTTGACTGGGCAGGCTCGTTGCGGACAGGCGCCGCGACGAGCCGAGTTGAAAAAAAGCAGGAAGCCCTTTATTCGACGGCCTGGTGGGCGCCTCCTCAACGCGGCACCGCCGCGCCGCCGACCACTCGCACTTTCTGGCCCACCGACACCGCCGGCGCCTGCGCATACGGCAGGGTAATCGTGCGGCCGTCGTCCATTTGCACCGTCACTTCCCATTGGGTTTCGGAACGGCGGCGTTTTTCGATTTCGTGACCGGCCAGGCCGCCGCCGACGGCGCCGGCCACGGTGGCGATTTTTTTGCCGGTGCCGCCGCCGATCTGGTGCCCGAGCAGGCCGCCTGCCACCGCGCCGACGGCCGCACCAACCCCGCTGGCCTGCCCTTTGACCTGGTAGCTGCGCACGTTGGTGACGGTGCCGCAGTCGGCGCACACCGGCGCAGGCAGGGGTTGCGACGGCGCCGCTGCGCGACTCGTCGGGACACCACCGGTGGGCTCGGCGGGCGGCTTTTCGGCTTGCTGGGCTTGCGTGGCGGCCGGCGGTTCGGTGGTCTGGCCGTCGGCGACGTTGGTCTTGTCGCGGCAGGCGCCGAGCGACAACAGCAGTGCTATGCAGACGGTTTGGGCGATGCGGGTGGTGGCCATACGGGTCCTCCAAAAGCAACGACGGCCACGGGCGTTGCCTGCTCGTGGCGCGGGGTTCGCTCGAGGAAGCGCTGATTTATTTCAGCGCTTCCGCCGGGTATACACTGAAAATGCTAACATTTTCCTCAGCGTTCCCTTGCGATTATTTCTGATAAAGCCGCTTCCATTCGTCGTAAGGCATGCCATAAACCAGTTGACGCGCCTGCGCGTCGTCCACGTCGGCACCGAGCTCGGCGGCGGCGGCGCGATACCACTTGGCCAGGCAGTTGCGGCAGAAACCGGCCAGGTTCATGAGCTCGATGTTTTGCACTTCGGTGTGGTCTTGCAGGTGCGCGAGCAGGCGACGGAAGGCGGCCGCCTCGATCTGGGTTTGCAGGTCGGCGTCCATGGATCGGCTCCGGGGCGTATAACACGAACCCCCGCAGCGGCGATGCAGCGCGGGGCGGCGTTTGGAGAGCGCTCTCAGCCAGCGCTTCCCACCCGAGGGGCAGGCTGCTGCGGCAGGAAACACTGAAACAATTCCATATCTTGGAATTTTCAGTTTGCTACATTGCGGCAAATTCCCGATAAGCCGTCTATCAATCAATGGCTTACGTCATCGATTCAGGTCGGGGCAGCCGGCGCTGGACGTCAAGACGTGAGCGCTTCGCTAACGCGGGCGGCGCGGCGGGCGGGGGGCACGTTCCTGCGCTTCGTTGATGCGCAGGGCGCGTCCGCCCATGTCGGTGCCGTTCAGGTGCTGGATGGCCGCT
>NZ_JAQVGQ010000090.1 GCF_028696615.1 Immundisolibacter sp.
GGTAGGGTTCGAGCATCTCCACCAGCACGCGCACCACCGAGCGGGGCGTGTAGAACTCGCCGCCGCGCTTGCCTTCGGCGCCGGCGAACTGGCCGAGGAAGTATTCGTACACGCGGCCGAGCACGTCTTTGGCGCGGTTGGCTTCCTCGCCCAGGCCGATGTTGGACAGCAGGTCGATGAGCTCGCCGAGCATCACCTTGTTGAGCGCCGGGCGGGCGTAGTCTTTGGGCAGTACGCCTTTGAGCGACTCGTTGTCGCGCTCGATGGCGCGCATGGCGTCGTCGATGAGGCTGCCGATCTCCGGGCGCTTGGCGTTGGCCTGCAGGTGGGACCAGCGCGCCGCCGGGGGTACCCAGAAGATGTTGTCGGCCAGGTACTCGTCGCGGTCCTCGGCGACTCGAGGGTCTTCGGCGAGCAAGGCGCGGTGCTTGGCGTCGAACGCGTCCGAGATGTACTTGAGAAAGACGAGGCCCAGCACGACGTGCTTGTAATCGGAAGGCTCCATGTTGCCGCGCAGCTTGTCGGCGGCCTTGAAGAGCTCGGCTTCGAAGCCGAGGTGCGGGCGGGTATTGACGCCGTTGCGGCCGTTGTCGTTGCGTGCCATGGTCGGAGGGGGTATGCGATGCCGCAGGCGGCGGGGGCGGCATTGTGCCAGCCGCACCCGGCGCGATTGACAGCCCGCCGGGCGCGGTGTTTTATCGGCCGCGGCGCCTGGCCGCCCCAACCGAATATCAGGAGAAACCGATGGCCGATCCGCAGATTGCCCAGAAGGGCCCCTACGTCGAGGAAACCGAGCCCGGCACCTACTGGTGGTGCGCCTGTGGCAAGTCGGGCGACCAGCCGTTCTGTGACGGCTCGCACCAGGGCACGGGCTTCGTGCCGCTGGAATACAAGGTGACCGAGAAGGCGACGCTGGCCTGGTGCGGTTGCAAGCACACCAAGACGCCGCCGTTTTGCGATGGCTCGCACCGCGCGCTTTGACGCCTTCCCACTGATTGCCGGCGCCCGCGTTTTCGGCCGAAAGCGCGGGCGTCGTCGTTTCTGGACCTCAGCATGACCGACACCGACGCGCCCCTGTGGCAGCCGTCCGCGCAGCGCATCGCGGACGCGAACCTCAGCGCCTTCATCGCCCGCTACCGGCCCGGCGCCGACTACGCGCAGCTGTACGACTGGTCGGTGACCGAGCTGCAGGCGTTTTGGCGGGCGGTGTGGGAGTTCTGCGGCATCGTGCACCACACCCCGCCGCGGGCGGTGCTGGAGGATGCGGACCGCATGCCGGGCGCGCGCTGGTTCGTGGGCGCCACGCTCAACTTCGCCGAGAACCTGCTGCGCTGGCGGGACGACCATCCGGCGCTGGTGTTCCGCGACGAGACCGGCAGCCGGCGCGAGCTGAGTCATGCCGAGCTCGCGGCGCAGGTGGGCGCGCTCGCGGCGGCATTGCGGGACTTCGGTGTGCAGCCGGGCGACCGGGTGGCGGGTTACCTGCCGAACATCCCGGAGGCGGTGGTCGCCATGCTGGCGGCGGCGAGTGTGGGTGCCATCTGGTCGTCCTGCTCGCCGGATTTCGGCGCGCGGGCGGTGCTGGACCGCTTCGGGCAGATCGCGCCCAAAGTCGTGTTCGTTTGCGGCGGCTATCACTACAACGGCAAGGCGCAGGACCGCCGCGCGGCGGTGGCGCAAATCCTGGCCGGCCTGCCGAGCACCCGGCACGTGGTGGCGGTGCCGTATGGGCCGTGGCGCGTCGAGTCGGCGCCGGTGGCGCTGCACGACTGGGACGCGCTGCTCGACGCGCACGCCGGCGCGGCGCCGCAATTCACGCCGCTGCCGTTCGACCACCCGCTGTACGTGCTGTATTCGTCCGGCACCACGGGCGTGCCGAAGGGCATCGTGCACGGCGCCGGCGGCACGCTGCTGCAGCATCAAAAGGAGCACGTGCTGCACACGGACCTGAAGCGCGAGGACCGCCTCATCTATTTCACCACCACCGGCTGGATGATGTGGAACTGGCTGGCGAGCGCGCTGGCCGTGGGTTGCACGCTGATCCTGTACGACGGCGCGCCGTTCGTGCGCCCGGCCGAGCTGTTCGACGTGGCCGAGCAGGAGCGGGTGACGGTGTTCGGCACCAGCGCCAAGTATCTGGCGGCGGCCGAGAAGGCCGGCGTGCGGCCGGTGCGCACGCACGATTTGTCCGCCCTGCGCACGCTGCTGTCGACCGGCTCGCCGTTGGCGCCGGAGGGTTTCGATTACGTGTACCGGGACGTCAAGGCCGACCTGCTGCTGGCCTCGATCAGCGGCGGCACCGACATCTGCGGCTGCTTCATCGCCGCCAACCCGATCGGCCCGGTGTACCGCGGCGAGCTGCAGGCGCGCGCGCTCGGCATGGCGGTGCGCGTGTACGACGAGGCCGGCCGCGAGCTGATCGGCGAGAAGGGCGAGCTGGTGTGTGTGCGGCCGTTTCCGTCCATGCCGGTTGGCTTCTGGAACGACCCCGACGGCAGCCGTTACCGGGCGGCGTACTTCGAGAAATTCCCCGGCGCGTGGTGCCACGGCGACTACGTGGCGCTGAACGCCCGCGGCGGCATGGTGGTGTACGGCCGCTCGGACGCGGTGCTCAATCCCGGCGGCGTGCGCATCGGCACCGCCGAGCTGTACCGGGAAGTCGAGCGCCATCCCGAGGTGCTGGAGGCGGTGGCGGTGGGCCACGAGGTGGGCGACGACGTGGAGGTGGTGCTGTTCGTGCGCCTGGCGCCGGGGGTGGTGCTGGACGAGGCGCTGCAACGGCGCCTGCGCGACGCCATCCGCGCCAACGTGAGCCCGCGCCACGTGCCGGCGCACATCCTCGCCGTGCCGGACATCCCGCGCACCATCAGCGGCAAGATCGCGGAGCTTGCCGTGCGCGAGGCCATCCACGGCCGGCCGGTGAAGAACCTGGACGCGCTGGCCAACCCGGATGCCATCGATCACTTTCGCGGCGTGCTGTAGCAGGCCGTTGAAAATCTTTTTCAACGGCCTGCTATGGCCTGTTAAGGCAAGCCAGGGATGGCTTGCGCGCTTATCGAGCGCGTCGAGTGCTCGATAAGCGGAGGCCGTCGCGGACCGGTGCCGCGACGAGCCGAGTTGGAAAAGGGCAGGAAGCCCTTTTTCAACCGCCTGGTCGGCGCGTCGTCAAAAATCCGCCGCGGCCGGGCGTGGCGCGGCGTCAACCGACCGTTTGCTTCAATTAACACACTGAAAATAAACCGCCAATAGGCTTGGCACCCGATTTGCTTAAGGCCGCCCGAATCCTCGCACAGGAGCACTTCGGCATGGCGACTCGGGAAGCGGATCTGGAGCTCGGCGGCAAGGCCGGTGCCAAGGGCGGCAAGAAAAACCTGCTGCTGATCGGGCTGGGCGCGCTGGCGCTGGTGGCGGTCAGCATCGGCGCCACGGTGTTCCTGCTCGGCGGGCGGGCGGCGCCGGCCACCGAGCAGGCGCCGCCCGCCAAGGTGGAGTTGCCGGTCACCTACCTCGCGCTCGAGCCGGCCTTCGTGGTCAATTTCGAGGACCAGGGCGCCATCCGTTTCCTGCAGGTGTCGGTCGAGATCGCGACCCGTGAGCCCAAGGTGGCGGAGGCGGTCAAGCTGCACATGCCGGTCATCCGCGACCGGCTGATCGTGCTGTTCAGCGGCGCCGACTATGCCACCCTGGCCAGCCGCGAGGGCAAGGAAGCACTGCGTGCGCAGGCCAAACAGGCGCTGCAGGACATCCTGCGCGCCCAGGGTGCGCCGGACGCGCTCGAGGGCCTGTACTTCACCAACTTCGTGATGCAGTGACATGGCGCGCGACGAGCTGGTGACGCCGGACGAACTCAGCGCCCTGCTCGACGCGGCGCCGGCGCGGCCGGGCGCGCGTGGCGTCGAGCCCTACGATCTGGCCTCGCGCCTGCCGGCGCAGGACGGCGCCGACCTGCCGGCGCTTGCGCGCATCACCGAGTACTTCTGCGAGGGATTCACGCGCAGCCTCGGCCGCTATTTGGGCCGCGATACGCTGGTGTCGGCGCGCGGCTCGCAGCTGCGCGAGTACCGCGATTTCGTGCACAGCCTGCCGGAGCGGGCCAGCGTGCGCGGCCTGGAGCTGGCGCCGCTGCCCGGCAACGGCGTGCTGGCGCTCGAGCCGGGGCTGCTGTTCACGGTGGTGGAGAGCTTTTTCGGCGGCGGGCGCGCCACGGCGCCGTCCGGCAGTCGCGACCTGACACCCACCGAGCGACGCATGCTCGGCAATTTGCTCGAGCTGCTGCTGCCGGAGCTCAAGACGGCCTGGTCGCCGCTGCTGCCGCTGAGCCTGGGCGTGGCGCCGAGCGACGTCGACCCGCTGCTGGTGTCGCTGATCGACCCGGTGGAAATCGTGCTGGTGCAGAGCTTCGAGGTGGCGCTGCTCGGCGGTGGTGGCGATTTTCACCTGGCGCTGCCCATGTCGGCGCTGCAGGGCATCTGGCCGGCGCTGCGGGCCGGCGCCAGCAGCGCGCCGGCCGACGATGGCGCCTGGCGCGCCGCCCTCAAAGCGCGCTTGCTCGACAGCCCGCTGACGCTGCGGGCCGAGGTGGCGCGTCGCCAGTCCACGCTGCGCCGGGTGCTCACGCTGCAGGTGGGCGAGGTGCTGACGTTCGAGCGCGCCGACGCGGCCCGCCTGGTGGTGGAGGGCAGGCCGCTGTTCGTCGGCGAGTTCGGTGTTTCGAACGGCAACAACGCCGTGTCGGTGACCGGGCGGCTGCCGGCCGTCGGCGCGCCAGGCAAGTCAGGAGAGCAAAAGTGAGCGAAACCGAGTTCGAACAGGGCGCCGCGGCGCCGGCGCGCGCCGAGGCCGACGTGGATCTCGGCCTGATCATGGACATTCCGATCACGCTGACGGTGGAAGTCGGCCGCACGCGCATGAGCATCGGCCGCCTGCTGGCGCTCGGCCAGGGCGCGGTGGTGGAACTCGACCGCGTGGCCGGCGAGCCGCTGGACGTGCTGGCCAACGGCACGCTGGTGGCGCGCGGCGAGGTGGTGGTGGTCGAGGACAGGTTCGGCATTCGGCTCACCGAAGTGGTGAGCCCGGCGGCGCGGGCGGCGGGAGTCGCCTGATGCGCGCGGCCGGCCTGTTGCTGCTGATGCCACTGCCGGCCGCGGCGGCGCCATCGGCGCTGGCCGCGAGTGGGCAGATGCTGGTCAGCCTGTTGCTGGTGGTGGGGCTGATCGGCGGCCTGTTCGTGGTGCTGAAGCGCCTGCAGGCGCGCGGCGGTGCGGCCGGCGCCATCCGTGTGCTGGCGGCGCAGAGTCTTGGCACGCGCGAGCGGGCGGTGCTGCTGGAGGTGGCCGGCCGGCAGGTATTGATCGGCGTCGCGCCCGGCCGGGTGCAGACGCTGCTGGTGCTGGACGGGCCGGCCGATGCCGCGCCGTTCGCCGCCGCCCTCGACGGCGCCCGCGGTGCGCCGGGGGCGGCATGAAGCGCCTCGCCTTGGGTTTGATTCTGCTGGCGCCGCTGCCGGTGCTGGCGGCCGGCCTGCCGGCGCTCACGCTGACGCCGGCCGCCGGCGGCGGCCAGACCTGGAGCGTGAGCCTGCAGGTGCTGGCGGTGATGACGTTCCTGACGCTGCTGCCGGGCGTGCTGCTGGCGATGACGTCGTTCACGCGCATCGTGATCGTGCTGGCCATCCTGCGCCAGGCGCTCGGCACCGGGCAGACGCCGTCGGCGCAGATCCTGGCCGGCATGGCGCTGCTGCTGACGCTGTTCGTGATGGGGCCGGTGCTGGAGCGCATCAACGCCGACGCGCTGCAGCCCTACCTGAAGGACGAGCTTGCGTTCCCGGAGGCGGCGCAAAAGGCGGCCGCGCCGCTGCGCCAGTTCATGCTGGCGCAGACGCGCGAGAGCGACATCGCCACCTTTGCCCGCATCGCCGGCAAGGAGCCAAGTTTCGAGAGCCCGGACGCGGTGCCGTTCACGCTGCTGATGGCGGCGTTCGTGACCAGCGAGCTGAAAACGGCGTTCCAGATCGGCTTTCTGCTGTTCGTGCCGTTCGTGGTCATTGATCTCGTGGTCGCGAGCGTGCTGATGTCGCTCGGCATGATGATGCTGTCACCGATGATCATCTCGCTGCCGTTCAAGATCATGCTGTTCGTGCTGGTGGATGGCTGGTCGCTGGTGCTCGGCACGCTCGCCGGCAGCTTCTACCGGTGAGCGCGCGATGACCCCGCAAACCGTGCTCGACGTCGGCCGCGAGGCGCTGTGGATGTGTCTGCTGCTGGCCGGCGGGCCGCTGCTGGCGATGCTGGTGGTGGGCCTGGTGATCGGCATGCTGCAGGCGGCGACGCAGATCAACGAGATGACGCTGAGCTTCGTGCCGAAGCTCGTCGCGATGGCGCTGCTGCTGGTGCTGACCGGCCCGTGGCTGCTGCAGACGCTGGTCGATTACACCCAGCGCCTGATCACTGCCATCCCGGGCCTCGTCGGCTGATGGACATCGACAGCGCCCGTATCGGTGCCTGGGTCGGCCAGTTCGTGTGGCCGTTCCTGCGCCTGTCGGCGTTTTTGCTGGCGGCGCCGCTGTTCGGCGCGCGCGCCGTGCCGGTGCGCGTGCGTGTCAGCCTGGCGGCGCTGCTCGCCGCGCTGCTGGTGCCGGCGCTGCCGGCCATGCCGGCGGTCGATTTCCTGTCGCCGCTCGGGTTTCTTACCGCCGTGCAGCAGGTCGGCATCGGCGTGCTGGGTGGTTTTCTGCTGCAACTGTTCCTGGCCGCGCTGACGTTTGCCGGCGAGCTGGTGTCGCTCGGCATGGGGCTCGGGTTTGCCTCCATGGTGGACCCGCAAAACGGCTTGAGCGTGCCGATCCTGTCGCAGCTATACGTGATGCTGGCGCTGCTGCTGATGCTGGCTGCCGACGGCCACCTGCTGCTGCTGGAGCTGCTGGCGCACAGCTTCACCACGCTGCCGGTGGGGCCGGTGGGGCTCGCGTTTTCGGACTTTCGCGCCGTGGCCGGTTTCATTGCGGACATGTTCGCGCTGGGGCTTTTGGTGGCGCTGCCAGCGGTCACGGTGCTGCTGGTGGTGAACCTGGTGTTCGCGGTGGTCAGCCGCGCCGCGCCGCAGCTGAACCTGTTTGCGGTCGGCTTTCCGGTGTCGCTGCTGGTCGGCCTGCTGGTGGTGCTGATGACGCTGCCGGCGCTGACCGGCCAGTGGGACGGCATCTTCGGGCAGGCCACGCAGCGCCTTGTCGGCTTGTTCGGAGGCCGCTGAGATGGCGGAAGAATCCGGCCAGGAACGCACGGAAAAGGCCACGCCCAAGCGTCTTAAGGACGCGCGGGACAAGGGCCAGATCGCCCGCTCGCGGGAGCTGAACTCGGCCGCGTTGGTGCTGCTGGGCGTGGCTGGGCTGTGGGCGCTCGGCGGGCATCTGGGGTCGGTGTTCATCGGCCTGATGCGCAGCGGTTTCACGCTCGACCGCGCCGCCGCGCTCGATCCGGCGGCGCTGGTGTCGCGCCTGGGTGCCGCCTGCGGGCAGGCGCTGTGGGCGCTCGCGCCGTGGTTGTTGCTGGCGCTGGTGGTGGCGGCGGTGGCGCCGCTGCTGCTGGGCGGCTTTCTGCTGTCCGGCGAAAACCTCATGCCGAAGTTCGAGCGCCTCGATCCCATCAAGGGCCTCAAGCGCGTGTTTTCGGCCCAGGGCGCGGTCGAGACCGGCAAGGCGCTCGCCAAGTTTCTGGTGCTGGGCGGCATCGCCTGGCTGGTGGTGCGGCAGATGGCGCCGGCGCTGCTCGCGCTCGGCAGCGAGCCGATGCCGGGCGCCATCGTGCACGCGGCGGGTCTCACCGCGAAGGCATTTTTCCTGACTGCGCTGGGGCTACTGCTGATCGCCGCCGTGGACGTGCCGTTCCAGCTGTGGAACCACGCCCGCCAGCTGCGCATGACGCGCCAGGACATCAAGGACGAGATGAAGGAGTCCGAGGGCCGGCCGGAGGTGCGCGGGCGCATCCGCCAGCGCCAGCAGGAACTCTCCCGCCGCCGGATGATGCAGGACATCCCGAAAGCCTCCGTGGTCATCACCAACCCCACGCACTACGCGGTGGCGCTGCGTTACGACCTCGGCCGCGACGGTGCGCCGCGCCTGGTAGCCAAGGGCGCTGATTTCGTCGCTCAGCAGATTCGTGCCGCGGCCAGAGAGCACGGCGTGCCGATCCTGGAGCAGCCGCCGCTGGCGCGCGCGCTGTACTACACCACCAAGCTCGGCGCCGAGGTGCCGCGCGAGCTGTACACGGTGGTCGCGCAGGTGCTGGCTTGGGTGTACCAGCTGCGCGCCGGCCAGCAGGGTCTTGCCGATCTGCCGGCGCTGGATGTGCCGCAAGAGCTGCAGCGCCCGCGCGGCGCAGTGACGGCCGACTGAGAGCTTGTGAATTTTTCAAGCTCTCAGGCCGGCCAGGGATGGCCGGACGCGAATCGAGCCCGCGGGGCTTGATTCGCGGGAGCCCGTCCGGGCGTGTACCGGACGGGCGGCGCAAGAAATGCGCAGGACGCGCATTTCTTCACAAACCCTGAGGAGACGACACCGTGACGACCGCAACGCTACGCATCGGCAACTGGCGCGCGCTGATGGGGATGGGGCTGGGCACCCCGCTGCTGGTGCTGACGCTGCTCGGCATGATGCTGATCCCGCTGCCGCCGTTGCTGCTGGACCTGCTGTTCACGTTCAACATCGCCCTGTCGCTGGTGGTGCTGCTGGTGGCGGTGTACGCGCTGCGCCCGCTGGACTTTGCGGTGTTCCCGACCCTGCTGCTGGTGGCCACCTTGCTGCGTCTGGCGCTGAACGTCGCCTCCACGCGCCTGGTGCTGCTGCACGGCCACACCGGCCCCGGGGCGGCCGGGCACGTCATCGAGGCGTTCGGCGCGTTCGTGATCGGCGGCAATTACGCCGTGGGCCTGGTGGTGTTCATCATCCTCATGATCATCAACTTCGTGGTGGTCACCAAAGGCGCCGGGCGGGTGTCGGAAGTCAATGCCCGCTTCACGCTGGACGCCATGCCCGGCAAGCAGATGGCGATCGACGCCGATCTGTCGGCCGGCATCATCAACCAGCAGCAGGCGCAGGCCCGGCGCGAGGAAGTGCGCCAGGAAGCCGACTTCTACGGCGCCATGGACGGCGCCAGCAAGTTCGTGCGCGGCGATGCCGTCGCCGGCGTGCTGATCCTGGTCATCAACATCCTGGGTGGCATCGCCATCGGCATGGGTCAGCACGGCATGGCGGCCGGCGAGGCGCTGCGCGTGTTCAGCCTGCTGACGATTGGCGATGGCCTGGTGGCACAGGTGCCGTCGCTGCTGCTGTCGGTGGCGGCGGCCATTTTGGTAACGCGCGTGTCGCAATCGGCCAGCGTGTCCACGCAGGTCAGCAACCAGTTGCTGGCGAATCCGACCGCGCTCGGCATTGCGGGTGGACTGGTCGGCGTGCTGGGCCTGGTGCCGGGCATGCCGCATTTCGCCTTCCTGACGCTCGGCGGCGGGCTGGTCTGGGCCGCCTGGCGCCTCGCCCGGCGCCGGGCGGCGCCCGCCGGTGCCGAGCAGGCCGCCGCCGGCGCGGCGGCGCTGCCGGCGGCCGAGGAAAGCCGGGAAATCGGCTGGGAAG
>NZ_JAQVGQ010000091.1 GCF_028696615.1 Immundisolibacter sp.
GTCCCAGCGGCAGGTGGTGACGTGGGTCTCGATGTAGCCCTGGTGCACGGTGGCGGTGGTGTATTCGCGCTCCACCACGATGTCGGCGTCCTTGAAGCCCTGCTCCACGTCGCCGGCGGCCAGCTGCAGGCGCCCGGCATTGGGCAGTGCCTTCTGGGTCGGGAACAGGAAGGCGCCCGGCACGTAGTCGTCGTGCAGCACGATGGCGCCGTCCTTGACGGCCTCACGCACGTCCTGGATGAACGGCAGGATTTCGTATTCCACTTCGACCAGCGCGGCGGCCTCCTCGGCCACGTGCGGGCTGTCGGCCGCCACCGCGGCCACGGCATGACCGTCGTAGAACACGGTGTGCTTGGCGATGCAGTTGTCGGCGATGTCCTGCATGCTGACGTGACCGCCCTCACCGGCCGCCACCACCGCCTGGTTCAGCGGCGGGAAGTCTGCGCCGGTGATGACGGCCTTGACGCCCGGCAAGGCCAGCGCCTTGCTGGCGTCGATGCGCTTGATGCGCGCATGCGGGTGGGGGCTGCGCACCACCTTGCCATAAAGCATGTCCGGCAGGTGGAAGTCGTCGCCGAACTTGGCCTGACCGGTGACCTTGTCGATACCGTCGCGGCGCACCGGGGTGGTGCCCAGCACCCGCCATTTGCGGGGTTTGTACTCGGGTTCCATGTTCATTACGCAGCCTCCTTCGCCATCATTTGGCTGGCCTTCAGAACCGCCCGGATCAGCTTGTCGTAGCCGGTGCAGCGACACAGGTTGCCGGCCAGCCACAGACGCGCTTCTTCTTCCGTCGGGTTGGGATTTTTCTGCAGCAGCGCCTTGGCCGCCATCAGGAAGCCCGGCGTGCAGATGCCGCACTGCATGCCGGTTTCCTCCAGGAACGCCTGCTGCAGCGGGTGCAGCTTTTCGGCAGTGCCGAGACCTTCCACGGTCTCGATGCTGCGGCCCTGCGCCTCCACGCCGAGCACGCAGCAGGAATTCACCAGCACGCCGTCCAGCAGCACGCTGCAGGCGCCGCAGTTGCCGTCGTTGCAGCCTTCCTTGGTTCCCGTCATGTGCACCACGTCGCGCAGCGCCTCGAGCAGGCTCTGCCGCGGCTCGACCAGGAATTCCAGCGCCTCGCCGTTGAGCGTCGTCTCTACGTGGGTTTTCTTCGCCATGACCTCAAGCTCCCTTGGCACGCTCGATGGCGCCGCGCAACGCGCGGGCCGTCAGCACCTTGACCAGATGTTTGCGCTGCTCGACCGTGCCGCGCATGTCGGTAATCGGCTTGGCCGCCGCCTGGGCGGCGTCCGCCGCCAGCTGGATGCTGTCCTCGCTCACCGGCTTTCCGGCCAGCAGCGCGCCCGCCTCGCGGGCGAAGATCGGCGTCGGCCCCACCGAGGCCAGCGCGATGCGCGCCGACACGAAAGCCTGCTTGGTCGCGTCCAGCACCACGCTGGCGCCGACGCCGGCGATGGCGATATCCATCTCGTTGCGCGGAATGAAGCGCAGGTAGCGTGCGCCGCTGTTGGCAACCGGTGCCGGAATGTGCAGGCTGACCAGCAGCTCGTCGTCGGCCAGACACGTCTTGCCCGGCGCCACGCAGAAGTCCTCGACCGGCACCTCGCGCGTGCCGTTCGGGCCCAGCACCTTGGCCACGGCGCCGAGCGCGATCAGCGTCGGGATTGCGTCGCCGCTCGGCGCCGCGTTGCACAGGTTGCCGCCCACCGTGGCGCGGCCCTGGATGTGCACGCTGCCGATCAGGCTGATCGAGTCGACCAACGCTTGGTAGCGCTTGGCCACTTCGGCGTGCTCGTAGGCGCGCCGGCACGACACCGCGGCACCGATGGTCAGCCCGCTGGCGCTCACCGACAGCTCATTCAGTTCCGGGATGTGCTTGCCGTCGACCACCAGCGCCGGCTTGCGGCGCCCGACACGCATGTTGATGATGAGGTCGGTGCCACCGGCCAGCACGCGGGCATTGCCGCGCGCCCCCGCCAGCAGGTTGACCGCCTCGCCCAGCGACGTGGGCGCTGCGTACTCGAAGCTATGCATAGGCGCGAGAACTCCTTCTCCGTAAGGGGCGGGATCCCGCCACGACCTGACGGGATGGTTTTTTAAGACTGACCGGCCGGGCGCGCGGCACCGACAAGTGGTGATGCCCGGATCGCGGACTCTAGCAACTAGTCGCCGCCGTTGTCACCGGGGCCGCTGCGGTCGGCGCCGCGCACCATCAGCGCGGCCAGCCCCGCCAGCAGCAGCGGCGCGGTCAAGGCGAGGAAAAAACCGCGCGGGCCGAAATCGGCCAGCACCAGGCCGCCGGCCGCCCCGCCGACCACCGTGCCGACGCGACCCAGTCCGATGGCCCAGCCGACGCCGCTGGCACGCACCGCCGTGGGATAAATCGACACGGCGAGGTAATTGAGGGCGATCTGCGGGCCGCCGACGAACAGGCCAGCCAGGCCGATCAGCGCGAACACCAGCGACCAACGGCTGCCGGCCGCCGCCAGCAGCAGCGACACCAGCACCGCCCCGGCCAGCAGCGCCAAAATCACCCGCCGCACCGCCAGCCTCGGCAGCCACCAGGCCAGCGGCAACATGAACACCAGCGCCGCGCCGTTGAGCGTGACCGTCGCCAGACCCGCCTGCTGCTTGGGCAGCCCGGCGGCGGTGACCACCGAGGGAATCCACAACACCAAGCCGAACCAGGCCACCCAGTTGAAAAAATAGGTGGCCCAGATCGCCAGCGTGTTGCGTCGCAGCGGCGGCGACAGCAGGGCCGCGGCGCCGACGCGGGCGGGCGCCTCCGGCAGCGCGAAGCGGGTCCCGGCAGGCGGCAGCGCCGCCGGCGCCACGCGCGCCAGCAAAGCGCGCAGCGCGGCCTGCCTATCGCGGCGCGCCAGGTAATACGGTGACTCGGGAAACCACACCGCCAGCGGCGGCAGGCACAGCAGCGGCGCCACGCCGCCGAGCACGAACACGCCCTGCCAGCCCCAGGCCGGGATGATCGCCCCGGCGATCAGGCCGCCGACGATGGCGCCGACCGGCAGGCCGAGCCCGGCCAGCAGCATCACCAGCCCCCGGTGGCGCGTCGGCGAGAACTCAGACGCCAACGTGTACACGTTCGGCGCCGCGCCGCCCATGCCGATGCCGGTCAGAAAGCGCAGCAGCACCAGCTGCTCGACCGTGCCGGCGAACGCCGTCGCCAAAGAGAACAGGCCGAACACGGCAGTGGCCAGCAACACCGCCAGCCGCCGGCCGTAACGATCCCCGAGCGGCCCGAACAGCACCGCCCCCAACGCCATGCCGGCCACCCCGGCGGTGACGATGGGCGCCAGCCCGCGCGGCCCGACGCCCAGCGCCTGGGCGAGCGCCGGCCCCGCGAAGGCGATCGCCTGGGTGTCGAAGCCGTCGAACGTGGTGACCAGAAAGCACAACAGCACCACGCGCACCTGATACGCGCCAAAGCGCGCCCGGTCGAACCAGCGTGGCAAATCCACGCGCGCGGCGTCGTTCATGCTCCCCTCCGCGGATTTTTTCGGCGCGGGAGCATAGCAGGCAGAGCCATTGGGATAAGGCGCCGAGCGACCCTACCAAACGACCGTTGACATCACCGCCCGGCGCTGCCAGCATCCGTCCGGCGCATGATTACGAAACGAACGTGCGCACCAGGGCGGGGAGAGCAGATACCCGACGGCTGCAAGCCGGCCGCGATCACCTGTGAAAAAAATCGAGCCCCCCGGCCACGGACGGCCCGCATTGCCTGATGCAGCCAAGGCGCCCCGCGGCGTCGACACGTCGTTGCACGAGGAGGATGGTGATGCACGCATGGCGCAATTGCGCGTTCTTGACGTTGGGGGTCGTTCTGGCCGCGTCGGCCGTGGCCAAGGTATCGCCGCAGGAGGCGGCCAAACTCGGCCTCGAAGGCACCGAGCTGACACCGTTCGGCGCCATCCGCGCCGGCAATGCCGACGGCTCGATCCCGGCCTGGGAGGGCGGCATCAAGACGCCGCCGGCCGGCTACAAGGAGGGCGGCTGGTACGTCGACCCCTACGCCGATGACAAGCCGCTGTTCACGATCACGGCGCAGAACTATCAGCAATACGCCGACAAGCTGTCCGCCGGCCAAATCGCCCTGTTCAAGAAATACCCGGATACCTACAAGATGCACGTGTATCCGAGCCGGCGCAGCGCGTCTTTCCCGCAGTGGCACTACGAGAACTCGATCTACAACGCCACCCGCGCCGACTGGTGCAATCCGCCGCCGGGGCCGAATCGCGAAAAGCGCTGTTTGGCCTCCAACACCTGGAAACCGGGCGTATTTTTTCCGATTCCGAACGACAACGCCGAGGTGATGTGGAACCACACCTTCCGTTTCGTCGGCAAGTGGTACACGGCGCTGGCCTACGGCTACAACGCGTTTCCGGACGGCAAGTACGCCGTGCAGGTCAAGCGTGACCGCTTCCTGATGCCGCTATGGATCGGCCCCGACGCCGGCGGCGATCCGCCCTTGACCGGCGAGCGGTTCACCCGCTCGGGCGGTGGTGGCCTGTGCGCTTCGCAGGAGGACATCGAACCACCGCGCAGCGCCGGCTCCATCTTCAGCGCCTGCCTATACCTGCAGGACACCACGTTCGACGCCTATCTGTACGTCCCCGGCCAGCGCCGCGTGCGCAAGGCGCCGGAAATCGGTTTCTACGACAGCCCCGGCACCGGTTCGGACGGCCTGCGTACCGGCGATTCGCGTTGGATGTTCTGGTTGACCGGTGCCGAAGAGTGGTACGACTACGCGCCGATCAAGCGCCAGGAGATGTTCATCCCCTACAACAGCTACAAGCTCGCCCAGCCGGGCCTGACCTTCGACGACATCGTGATGGCCGGCCACAACAATCCGGAACTCAAGCGCTACGAGTTGCACCGGGTGTGGGTGGTGGAAGCCACACTCAAACCGGGCTTCCGGCACCTGTCGCCGCATCGCTTCGCCTACTTCGACGAGGACAGCTGGGATGGCGCGCTCGGCGACATGTACGATGCCCGCGGCGACCTGTGGCGCGTATCCGAGGAGTACCTGATGAATTTCTACAACGTGCCGCTGCCCTATTTCTGGGGCGACGATCACACGGATCTCATCTCCGGCCGCCACTCGGCGCTGAACTCGTTCTACAACGTGGGACCGAAAGGGGTCGCCGCACCGCCCGACTTCAGCGAGAAGGGCAGGCCCGATCCGGACATCTACACGCCGGCCGGTCTGCGCAAGTTCGGCGTGCGCTGAGATTTTCACGCAGTCCGCGTCCCATGCGGGGCAACACGCCTTGCCCCGCATGGGCATGTTTGCCACGCGGCGCGCCGAAAAACTCCACGGACGGCCGTATCAGCGCGACCGGCCGGCATCCTCGATGCGCTGCAGACGCCCGCCGACGAAGGTCAGCACCCGCAGCGGCTGGCGGGTGCCGAAGTCGTAAACCCACTGCTCGACCAGCGGGCTGTCGGCGCCGATCGCGCCCGAGATGATCTGCCGTGACCGCGGCTCGCCGCACTGCTCGAGCACGTAGGCCGAGAAATCGCCGACCTCGATCAGCTTGTTGCCGCAGCGTATGCCGGCGCCGGCGCCCTGTCCCCACAGCGTTGCCGCGACCGCCAGCACCAGCAACCATCGGTTCATCGTCTCAGCCCCGGAAGATGAAATACGCGGCGCCCACCAGACACAGCGCCGCCCACAGGTAATCCAGGCGCAGCGGCTGATCCATGTAGAACACCGCAAACGGCACGAACACCGTCAGCGCGATGACCTCCTGCATCACCTTCAGCTGCGCCAGGCTGAGCGGCCCGTAGCCCAGGCGGTTGGCCGGCACCTGCAGCAGGTACTCGCCGAGCGCGATGCCCCAGCTCGCCAGCGCCGCCACCAGCCACGGCTTGTGCTGCAAATTGCGCAGGTGCGCGTACCAGGCAAACGTCATGAACACGTTCGAGAGCGTCAGCAGCGCCCCGGTGCGCAGCACCGCAAAGCCGGTGTCGCTCATGACCCGATGCCATCCACGACGACCATCTGCACGTCCGCGCAGTCACGCCGAAACGGCATCGCCTGCCGGTAGATGTCCGAATCGTAGAACGCCCGGGCGGCCTCCAGGCTCGGGAATTCCACGATGATGACGCGCGCCGTCTCGGGCGCGCCTTCCAGGGTCAGGGTCTCGCCGCCGCGGGCCAGAAAGCGCCCGCCAAACGCGGCGATGGCATCCGGCGTGCGCGCCATGTAGGCGCGATAGGCGTCGGCGTCGTGCACGTGGGCGCGATAGATGAGGTAGGCCGGCATCGGTCGGGTCCAGGTCAGGCTGGCGATCGGCCGGTGATGCGCAGCTCCACCGGCAGGGCGCTGATCTTGCGCAGTATCCGCCGGCGCCGCACCAGCGGCCACCAGTCGTAAAGATAGATTTCGAGCGGCCGCCACATGGCCACCCAGCCGCTGATCAGCAGGCCCTCGGCAAGGATGTCGCGCAGCGTGCCGGTCAGCATGCCGGCCACCAGACCGCGCGCGCCCAGGCAGGCGAACAGAAAACCGACGCCGATCAGCAGCGACAAACGCCCTTGGCTCAACAGCTGCTCCAGCCGGCGACCGGCGTGCGCCGCCCGGTAATCGAAATAGCCGCGGATGCTGTCGGCCAGCACCGACGCGGTCGGATCGTCCGGCTTGATGGCGGGCACATGGAAAACCAGCTTCAGTGGCGTGACGAGCGGGAATTCTTCGACCGCGCCGACGATGTACTGCTCGGCCTCGTCGTCCAGATCCTTGTCCAGGAACGGCGCCGGATCGAGCGAATTGAACAGCGCCCGCAGCTCGCGCAGGTGCACCTCGACCAGGTAGACCTCACCTTCGCGGCGATAGCGTCGCGCCAGTCGCGCCGCCGGACCGCGGCCGAACATCGGCGTCAGGCCACCGGCTGCCGGCCAAGGTAGTACCGCCGGCTGGTCGGGCGCAGCAGCAGCACGGCCGCCGCCGCCAGCAGCAGGGTTTTGGCGAGCAGCGTCGGCGGCAAGCCGGCCGGCCGGCCATCCAGCGCCGCCACCAGCAGCGCCGTGGCCACCGAGATCAGAAACACCACCGCCCCGCCGGTGGCGAGCCACCAGGCCCAGGCCTGACCACGCCGCAGCCCGTGCAGCAGCCACAGCACGCCAGCCACGGTGAGCACGCCCCGCGACAGCTCGGTGCCGACACCGCTGCCGAGCGCCACGTGGGCGCCTTCGGCGAGCGCGATCAGGCCGTAGGCGCCCAGCAGCAGCAGCGGCAAGCGGATCAAAGACACGGCAACCGGCGTCTTCGCACGTCGCGACCGATCGACACCGCCCGCGCCGGCACGTCAGGCCGCCTGTTCGGGGATGTCGTTGCCGATGCGGGTGATGCCGTTGGCGCCATCCACATAGACCAGGCGCGGCTTGTGCGTGAGCACCTCGGCGCGGTCCAGGCCGCAGTAGGCGGCGATGATGACCTTGTCGCCCACGCTCGCCTTGTGCGCGGCGGCGCCGTTCACCGAAATGACGCGGCTGCCGCGCTCGGCGCGGATGGCATAGGTGGTGAAGCGTTCGCCGTTGGCGATGTTGTAGATGTCGATCTGCTCGTATTCGCGGATGCCGGCCGCATCCAGCAGGTCGGCGTCGATGGCGCACGAGCCCTCGTAGTCGAGCTCGACCCGGGTCACGGTGACCCGGTGCAGCTTGGCCTTCAGCATGTACTGAATCATTGCCTGTACCTGCGGTGACTGGCGGTTGGAGATCGGTTCGGCGGGTTTACCGCTCGCGCGCGACGGCGAACGGCTGGTTGTCGATCAACCTGGCCTTCCCCAGCCAGGCGGCTGCCAACACCACGCGCCGGTCATCGCCCGGCGCGGGGGGCGCCAATTGTGCATTGCGAAATTGAAAATATTCAACACGAAAACCGGCCTCGTTCAAGGCCTTGGTGTGATACGCCTCGATGGCCGCGAGCGGCGCGTCGGGCGCCGCCCCGTCGCGCGCCGCCGCCTGCAGCGCGGCGTACAGCCGCGGCGCCAGCGCCCGCTCGGCCGCCGTGAGGTACTGGTTGCGCGAACTCATGGCGAGCCCATCAGGCTCGCGCACGGTCGGCACGCCGATGATCTCGACCGGCAGCAGCAGCTCGCGCACCACGGCCCGCACCACGGCGAGCTGCTGGTAGTCCTTCTCGCCGAACACGGCGCAGTGCGGCTGCACCAGGTTCAGCAGCTTGGTCACCACGGTCGCCATGCCGCGAAAATGCCCCGGCCGGAACTCGCCCTCGAGCGGTCGGGCGCTGTGCGTGGGCTCGACGTAGGCGGCCAGATCGAGCCCGTCCGGGTACATCACGTCCACCGTCGGCGCCAACAGCAGGTCCGCGCCGCAGCCGGCCAGCGCGGCGGCGTCGGCCTCCAGCGTGCGCGGGTAGCGCTCGAAATCGTCCGCCCGGTCGAACTGCGTCGGGTTCACGAACACGCTCACCACCACGCGCGTGGCGTGCCGGCGCGCGGCGTCCACCAGGCGCAAATGCCCTTCGTGGATGTTGCCCATGGTCGGCACCAAGCCGATGCGCTCGCCGGCCGCCCGCCAGGCATCGAGCCGGGCGCGCAGCGCGGCGGCGTCCGACACGCGCCGCATCAGTCGTAACCGTGCTCGGCGGCCGGGAAGCTGCCGTCGCGCACCGCCTGCACGTAGGCGGCGATCGCGCCTTGCAGATCGCCCTGCCCGGCCATGAAATTGCGCACGAAGCGCGCCGGCGAGGGGTTCATGCCGAGCGCGTCCTGCAGCACCAGCACCTGGCCGTCGCAGTCCGCCCCGGCGCCGATGCCAATGGTGGGGATGGCAAGCTCGCGCGTCACGCGCGCCGCCAGCGCCCGCGGCACCGCCTCCAGCACCAGCACCGCCGCGCCGGCCTGCTGCAGCGCGAGCGCGTCATCGACGAGGCGCTGCGCCGCCGCCTCGCCGCGACCCTGCACCTTGTAGCCGCCGAGCTGGTGGACCGACTGCGGCGTGAGCCCCAGATGCCCGCACACCGGCACGCCGCGCTCGACCAGAAACTCGACCGTCGGCGCCATGGCGGCGCCGCCTTCGAGCTTGACCATGTGGGCGAGGCCTTCCTTCATCAGGCGGCCGGCGCTGCGCAGCGCCTGCACCGGGCTCTCCTGGTAACTCAGGAACGGCAGGTCGGCCATCAGCAGCGCGCGCTCGATGCCGCGTGCCACGCACCGCGTGTGGTAGACCATGTCGTCCAGCGTCACCGGCACCGTGGTGGCCTGGCCCTGGATCACGTTGCCGAGCGAGTCGCCGACCAGCACCACGTCCACGCCGGCCGCATCCAGCAGGCGGGCGAAGGAATAATCGTAGGCGGTCAGGGCGGCAATGCGCTGACCGGCCTGTTTCATCTTGCGCAGGGTGTCTACGGTGACAGCCATGATGCGGGCTCCGCGCGGCAGCCGGCCCGGACTGCGGGGCGCGACATTCTAATGACCTGCGTTCAGCCCGCAAGCACGGCGGGCGGGGCGGACTGCGCGAGCCGCTGCACGCCGTGGCGGGC
>NZ_JAQVGQ010000092.1 GCF_028696615.1 Immundisolibacter sp.
GGGATGGTGACGGCGCCCGCATCGGCGGTGCGGATGACTTCGTCGGCATAGACGACGTCGCCCGTGGCCAGCACGCGCTCCACGCCGTCGGCGTTGACCGCCACGACGTGGCCGATGACGATGGTGACGACACCGATCTGCTGCGCTGCCATGAGCATTCTCCGAGGTTCGGACGGTGATTGCGGTTACCGCACCGGCCCCGCCGGGCCGGACTTTGCGGTGCTTATGGTAGGCATCATCGGCATACCCGGCGGATTTGGATATTGGCCAAAAGACCAATGCGCCGGGCGGGCGTCGGGTCCGTTCAGTGGCCCGCGGTGTCCGGGCGGGCGGCCACGCGCAGGGCCAGCTGCAGGCGCCCGGTCACGCCGAGTTTGCTGAATACGGCGCCCAGATGCGCCTTGACGGTGCGCTCGGTGATGTCGAGGCGCTGCGCGATGGCCTTGTTGCTGACGCCTTTACCGACCAGCAGCGCGATCTCGCGCTCGCGGGGGGTGAGCGCATCGAGGCCGCCCGAGTCGTCCCCGGCGGGTGCGGGCCGGCTGCTGGCGATCATCTGCACCAGCCGGTCGACCAGTTTGCGCCCGGCCCACACTTCGCCGGCCAGCACGGTGGTGATGACTTTTTCGAGCAGCCGCGGGTCGATGTAGACGTTACAGTAACCGCGGGCGCCGGCGCGCAGGGCGGCGAGACCTTCGTCCTCGTCCGGTTCGCGGCTCATGACCACCACGCGCGTGGCAGCGTGACGGCCGATCAGCTCCGCCGCAGCGGCCGCGCCGCCCAGCCCGTCGAGCTGCAGGTCCAGCAGCACCAGCGCCGGGCGCTGACTGGCCAGCAGCGCCTCCAGGCTGGCGCTGTCACGCGCCACTGCGGCGCCGGCCGGCGCCGCCTGCTGCCAGCGCGCCAGTACATGGGGGTCGCTCGCTGCCAGAACGATCATGCGAAAAAGCTCCCTTTGCGCTGATTCATATGAGTTTTCATCCGTAAGGAGATTGAAAAATTCCGCCCCGGGAATTTTTCAGCTCGCATCCGCGCGGTAGGCGCCCGCGCTGCGCTGCCCGAATCGACGGCTTCGGTCCTCGATTCGGGCCCGAGGCATCCTGCCCCGAACAGGAGGGATTGAATGAATCAGCTCCTCCCTGGATACCGCTTCAGCGCTCGCGCAGCGCGCGTTCCTGCGCCCGCACGATCGGCCGCAACAGGTAGTGCAGCACGCTCTTGCGGCCGGTGAGCACGTCGACGGTGGCGGTCATGCCTGGAATGATCGGCAGGTACTCGCCGTCCTTGCGGTAACCGCGGTCGAGCGTGCGCACCCGGATCAGGTAATAGCTGCGCTCGCCGCCGTCCTTGTCTTCTTGGGTGATGGAGTCGGCGCTGATGTGTTCGAGCCTGGCCTCGAGCGCGCCGTAGATGGTGGAGTCGTAGGCGGTCAGTTTGACCATGGCGCGCTGGCCCGGGCGCAGGAAGGCGATGTCCTGCGGCTTGACCTTGGCCTCGACCAGCAGCGTGTCCTCGAGCGGCACGATCTCGACCAGGTCCATGCCCGGCTGCACCACCCCGCCGACGGTGGTCACCTTCAGGCGCTTGACGGTGCCGCGCACCGGCGAGCGCACGGCGGTGCGCGTCACCCGGTCCAGCGCCGCGGTGTTGCTCTCGGCGGTGGCGGCCAGCTCGGCCTTGGCGTCGTTGAGCTGGCTCTGGGCGTCGGTGCGGAATTTGATCTTGACGTCCTCGATCTTGGAGTTCGCCTCGTCCAGCGCGGCGCGCGCCGCCGGCAGGCGCAGGCGCACGCCATCCAGGTCGCCGCGGGTTTCGTTCAGCTGGCGCTTCAGGCGCAGCAGCTCCACCTGCGAGATGACGCCCTCGGCGGCCAGCGGCGCGGTGCGCTCGTACTCGTCGCTGAGCAGGGCCAAGCTGCGCTCGAGCTGGGCGACGCGCGATTGCATTTCCAATAGCTCCTGCTGACGCTGGTCGCGCTGCTGCTCGAGGATTTGCACGCTGGACGCCAATTCCTGCTGGCGGGTGTGGTACAGGCGCCGGGCGTCCTCGGCCAGCTGCGGCGCTTCTTTGTCGATTTCGGGCGGCAGCGCCAGCGGCTGATTTTGTGTCTCGGCGGTCAGACGCGCCACCTGCGCCAGCAGCGCCAGGTACTTCAACCGGCCTTCCTGGTACGAGCTGGCAAAGCGGGTCGGGTCGATGCGCAGCAGAACCTGATCCTTGTCGACTATGTCACCTTCCTTGACCAGGATTTCCTGCACGATGCCGCCTTCGAGGTTCTGCACCACCTGCACTTGGCTGGAGGGGATGATCTGCCCCTCGGCGTGGGTGACCTCGTCCACTTGCGACAAACCGGCCCAGACGAGCCCCACCACGATCAGCACGGTGACCGCGATCAGGATCAGATGCCCGGCCGGATGGGCCGGGTCGAGGTCCACGGCCGTGGTGTCGGCCATGTAGTCGAGGTCCTCGCGATCGACGTCGTGCCACAGGCTGCGCAGTTCCGCCCAGCGCTGTTTGAAAAAGTCCATGTTCATTGACCCCGCCCGGTCAGCCGTCCGCTGCGCAAGGCATCCAGCACCTGATCCTTGGGACCGTCGGCGACGATCCGTCCGCCGTCCATGACGATGACCCGGTTCACCAGCGACAGCAGCGAGGCACGGTGCGTGACCAGCAGCAGCGTGCGCCCTTCCAGCACCTGCGCCAGGCGGTTTTTGAATTGCTCCTCGGTCGAGTTGTCCATGGCGTTGGTCGGCTCGTCCATGATCAGCACCGGCGGGTCGAGCAGCAGCGCCCGGGCGATGACCACCGCCTGCCGTTGGCCGCCGGACAGGCCCTCGCCACGTTCGCCGATCGGCATGTCGAGGCCGGCCGGGTGGCGGGCGGCGAAGCTCATCACGCCGGCCAGCTCGGCGGCGCGCACGATCGCCTCGTCACTGACCTGCGGCGCCGCCAGGGCGATGTTCTCGCGCAGGCTGCCGAAGAACAGCGTCACGTCCTGCGGCACGTAGCCGATGTTGCGCCGCACGTCGGCCGGGTCGATCTGCCGCAGATCGATGCCGTCCAGCAACACCGCGCCGGCGGTGGGCTGGTACAGGCCGAGGATCAGCTTCTCGAGCGTGCTCTTGCCCGAACCAATGCGGCCGATCACCGCCACCCGCTCGCCGGGCGCGATGCGCAGCGACACGTCGTCCAGCGCCGGCACCTGCTGGCCCGGGTAGGCGAAGCTGACGTGGTTGAACTCGATGGCGCCCTGCAACAGCGGCCGGTGCAGGAAATTGCGCTGCGGCGGGCGCTCGACCGGCAGTTGCATGATCTGGTCCACCGCGCGCAGCGCCGCCATCGATTGATCGAAGCGCACCAGCAGCCCGGCCACCTGCGCCAGCGGCGCCAGCGCGCGGCCGGCCAGCATCACGCAGGCGATCAACGCACCGACGCTCAAATCGCCGTCGATGATGCGGTGCACGCCATACACCAGCATGCCGACCGACGACAGCTGTACCGCAAGGCCGGCCACGTTGACCACCGACGACGACAGCAGGCGCGAGCGCATGGCCAGCCGCGCCAGGGCGCCGATGAGCTGCTCCCAGCGGCGCTGGATGGGGCTTTCGGCGCCCATGCTGCGCACCGTTTCGTAGCCGGTCAGGGTTTCGACCACCGTGGCCTGTTTCTGCGCCCCCAGACGCATGCTCTGCTGCACCAGCACCCGCAGGCGCCGCTGCGCCTGCCAGCCGTACAGGATGACCAACGGCATCAGCACCAGCGGCACCGCCACCAGTGGGCCGCCGAGCCAGGCGATCATGCCCAGGAACAGCAACGCGAACGGCAGATCGATGAGCGTGGTCAGCGTGGCCGAGGTGATGAACTCGCGAAAGCTCTCGAACTCGCTGAGCTGATTGGCGAACGCGCCGACCGAACGCGGCCGCGCCTCCATGCGCAGGCCGAGCACGTGCTCGAACAGCCGCGCCGACAGGGCGACGTCGAATTTTTTGCCCGCCACGTCCAGAAAGTAGGCGCGCAACGAGCGCATCAGTAAATCGAACAGCGACACCACCGCCACGCCGATGGCCAGCACCCACAGCGTTTCCACGGCGCGGTTGGGCACCACGCGGTTGTAGACGTTCATGGTGAAGAACGGCAACACCAGGGCGAACACGTTCACCAGCAGCGCCGCCAGCAGCACCTCGCCGTAGATCGGCCACAGCTTGCGCAGTGCGCCCCAGAACCAGTGGCCGGCGAGCAGGTGACCGTGCTCGGCGCTGCGCTCGTCGAACACCGGCGCCGGGCGCACCAGCAGCGCGCTGCCGGTGTAGTCGTCGAGCAGGGCCTCGCGCGTCCACACGTCCTCGCCCATGCCGGCGTCCGGATCGGCGATGCGCGCGCTGCCGTCGGCCTGCCAGCCGAGCAGCACCACCGCGCGGCGATCCTTCAGCAGCAGCACCACCGGCAACACCGCTTCGCTGATACGCTCCAGCGGCCGGCGCACCAGGCGCGCGTTGAGCCCAGCCCGCTCGGCGGCGCGCACGAACAGCGCCGGCGTCAGGCGCCCGTCCACCAGCGGCAGACCCGCCGTCAGCGCCTGCTCGGATTTCGGCCGCTGATGCAGACGCGCCAGAAAGGTCAGGCAGTCCAGCAGCGGGTCTTCGGGCCGATGCAGGTCCGCACCGAGGTGCGACCAGACCGCCGACGGCGTGGGGCTGTTGTCCATGTAGGGCTCAAGTTTCCTGGGTAACGATCCGCTAATCGGGGATGGGAAAACGCAGCCGCGAGAGTCACGCCCGCGCTGCGGGCGACAGGGCTTGCGCCGTCGCTGCGCGCCGGCACATCCGACGCCGGCCGCGGGGGCTGGATGAATCTGCGCCTGTGCGCACGATACACCGGCGCCCGCATAGCCGAAGTGGGCGGATTACACATCGACGGTGGTGCATATGGGCGCCGTGAATTCTGCCTGGACGGACGATGGCTGCCGCCGGACTGCATGCCCCAAGCGGCCCTGGCTCGTTTTCGGTCGAGGCAGCCGCGCCTTGAGACACTGAAAAGGTTCGTACGTTGTTCCCCGTCGCCACGCCCGCTCGACGCCGCACCAGGCCCGCCGGCTGGCGCCTGGCCGCCCGCTGGGCGGGACTGCTGCTGGCAGCGCTGCTGCTGCCGGCGGCAGCCAACGGACCGACGTTCGATGCCACTACCCTGCGCGCGATCGAAACGCGCTACGGACACGCCGCCGCGCAGCGCGTGCGCGCCTGGCGGGACCTGGTGGCGCGCGATCGCGACCTGCCGCTTGCCGACAAGCTCGAGGCGGTGAATGATTTTTTCAATCAGCTCGAGTTCGTCGACGATCTGGCGCACTGGGGCCGCGCCGATTACTGGGCCACACCGGTGGAGTTTCTGGCCACCGGCGGCGGTGACTGCGAGGACTTCGCCATCGCCAAGTACTTCACGCTGCTCGAGCTCGGCGTGCCCGAATCGCGCCTGCAGATCACCTACGTCAAGGCAGTGCGCCTGAACCAGGCGCACATGGTGCTCGCCTACTACGCCACCCCGGCGGCCGATCCGCTGGTGCTCGACAACCTGGTCGGCACGCTACGGCCCGGCTCGTCGCGCACGGACTTGGTGCCCGTGTACAGTTTCAACGGTCGGGGCTTGTGGATTTCCCGGGCCCGCGGGCGCGGCAAACGCGTCGGCGGCGCCGAGCGCCTCAGCTTGTGGCAGGACCTGATGACCCGCATGGAAACATCCACCACCTCCCCGCACCGCGAGACCCCGCCATGACCCTGCTGCGGCAACTGCTGATCGCCGTCTTCGCCCTGCTGCTGCTGGTGTTCGCCGGCAGCGTCGCCATCAGCGTCGGCAACACGCGCAGCTACCTGGACGCCCAGCTGCGCTCGCACGCCCAGGACGCCGCCACCTCGCTGGGACTGTCGCTGTCCGCCAGCGTCGCCGACAACGACCGCGCCACGCTCGAGGCGATGGTCGATGCGCTGTTCGACAGCGGCTATTACCAAACCGTGCGCATCGTCGACACCGCTGGCACGGAACTGCTGCGCCGCGAGCAGGCGGTGCGCTTCGAGGACGTGCCGGCCTGGTTCGTGCGCCTGCTGCCGCTGCACACGCCGCTCGGTGAGGCCATGCTGATGTCCGGCTGGCGCCAGCTCGGCCGGGTCCAGGTGACCAGCAATCCGGGTTACGCCTACCTGGAACTGTGGCGCACCACGCGCGACTCGGTGGGCCTGTTCGCGCTGGTGGCGGCGCTCGCCGTGGCGCTGGCGGTGATCGGCGTCAACATCATCCTGCGCCCGCTGCGCGCCATCGAGGCGCAGGCCATCGCCATCGCCGAGCGCGAATTCCCGCTGCTGGAAGACCTGCCGCGCACGCGCGAGCTGCGTCGCGTGGTCGAAGCCATGAACCAGATGTCGCGCAAGGTCAAGCAGATGCTGGACGAGCAGATCGCCCTCGGCGAGCGCCTGCGCGAGAAGGCCTACCGCGACCCGGTCACCGGGCTCGGCAACCGGGCGCTGTTCGAGCAGGACCTGCAACACTTGCTCGATTCGACCGAAGAGCACTTCCGCGGCGCGCTGGTGCTGGTGCAGCTGCGCGATTTCAAGCGCTACAACGAAACGCACGGCTACAGCGCCGGCGATGAGCTGCTGCGCCAGGCCGCGGCAGTGCTGCGCGAGGCAAGCGCCGAATTCCGCCCGCATTGCCTGGCGCGCCTGGGCGGCGCCGACTTCGGGCTGCTGGTGCCGCGCAGCGGCGACGACGAGCTGGCGGCGCTCGGCGAAGCCCTGAGCCAGGCCCTGGCGCGTTTGTACGAACGCGGCCTGACGGCCGACGCCGACGTCGGCCACATCGGCATGGCGGTGCGCACCGGCAACGAAGACGCCCGCCAGCTGCTCAGCCGGGCCGATGCCGCGCTGCGCCAGGCGCAGACCAGCGCCGGCAATGCCTGGCAGCTGGCCCGCGATGAGATGGCGCCCCGCCCCCGCCCCGCTTCGGCCTGGCGCAACCTGATCGGCGACTGCCTGGCGCGCGGCCAACTGGCTCTGTACGCGCAGCCAGTCGTGCGCCCCGGCGACCCGCAGATGGTGGTGCACCACGAGGTGCTGCTGCGCCTGCCGACCGACGAGGGCCTGCTGCCGGCCGGCGGCGTGATGCCCATGGCCGAGCGGCTGGGCCTGGCCAGCGCCATCGACCGGGCGGTGATCACTGCGCTGCTGGCGCGCGTGAAGCCATCCGACAACGCCCGCCACTTTGCCGTGAACCTGAGCCCGAGCTCGCTGGCCGATGCGCAGTTCCACGGCTGGCTGCTGGCGAAGCTCGAGCAGCGTCCGCACCTGGCCGGCAACCTCAGCTTCGAGCTGCCGGAATACGGCGCCAGCCGCCAACTGCCGGCGCTGCGCGAGCTGATCGGCGCACTCGCCAAGCGCGGCTACGGCGTCGGGCTCGACCACTTCGGGCGTGGCTTCAACCCACTCGGCTACCTGTCCGGGCTGAAACTGGCGTACCTCAAGGTGGACGGACGCTACGTGCACGCGCTGGCACAGGACGCCGACAGCCGCTACTTCGTCAGCACGCTGCGCGAGATCGCCCACGGCCTGGACTGCCTGCTCATCGCCGAGGCCGTAGAGGATGCCGAACAACTCGCCGCGGTAAGCGAACTGCGCCTGGACGGCGCGCAGGGTTACCACCTGGCCCAGCCGCGGGCGCTTTAACAGGCCGTTGAAAAAGAAAAACGGCGTTCGCGGCTCAAGCCGCTCCTGCGACGCCGGCGCTCTGGCCGGCCTTGGGTTGGGGCCTGGTAAAGCCGCCGCGCCGGGCGACGGCTACAGCACGGCGCCGTCGTCGTCCACCATCGGGTCGATTTCGCCCAGCCGCGCGCGCAGGCGTTCGCGCAGCAGCAGCTTGCGCTGCGCGCTCTCCGGCAGGTCGGTGAACAGGATCACGCCGTTTTCGGCCAGCAGCGCGATCAGGTCTTCCACCACGCGTACCAGCTCGAGGTCGGTGGCGGCCAGCGCCTGGGCAGCGGCGGTCTGCCCGCCGTGGCGCAGCAGGAATTCGAGGATGTCGGGATGGTCGGCCGCCAGCGGCGGCTCGCCGCTGCCCTGCGGATCGATGGACACCCCGCTCACCCTGCCGTCGGCGCCGCGCTGCACGTAGAACATTCGCCATCCCCTGCTTGGCCGGGCGCCCATGATAGCGGCGGCGGCCCTCGGAGTTTGTGAAGAAATGCGCGTCCTGCGCATGTCTTGCGTCGCCCGTCCGGTACACGCCCGGACGGGCTCCCGCGAATCAAGCCCTTGCGGGCTCGATTCGCGTCCGGCCATCCCTGGCCGGCCTCGGAGCTTTAAAAATTCACAAGCTCTCAGGCGCCGCCCATGGCGTGCAGAATCTCCGGCTCGAAGCCGAACCAGCGCAGGTCGCGCATGCGCTGCGGGTAGAGCACGCCATCCAGGTGATCGCACTCGTGCTGCACCACGCGGGCGTGAAAACCGCCCGCCTCGCGCTCGATGAGATGCCCGCGCTCGTCGTAGCCGCGGTAGCGGACCATCCGCGGCCGCGGCACCCGGCCGCGCAGGCCGGGCACGCTAAGACAGCCTTCCCAGCCGTCTTCTTCGGTCGGGTCGAGCACCTCGATCACCGGGTTGATGAGCACCGTGCGCGGCACCGCCTCGGCCTGCGGATAGCGCGGGTTGTGCGTGACGCCGAACACCACCACCCGCGCCGGCACGCCGATCTGCGGCGCCGCCAGACCCGCCCCGTGGCAAGCCGCCATGGTGTCGAACAGGTCCTCGAGCAGCGTGGCGAGCGCCGGATCACGCGGATCCGGCACCGCCTGCGCCGCCTGCATCAGCAGCGGATGCCCCATGCGCAATACCTGCCTCACCGCCATGCCAATCTCCGTGTGAACCGCCGCGATGAGCGTACCGCAGCGCGCCGGTACACTGCGCGCCCCGCCCACGTCCACGTTCGCCATGTCCGCCCCCGCCCATCGGCTCGATGTCAACGGCACGCTGTTCGCCCTGCTGGCGGCGGTCGGGTTTTCGTTCAAGGCCATCCTGGTCAAGCTGGCCTACGCCTGGCATCCGGTGGACGCGATCACGCTGCTGGCGCTGCGCATGCTGTTTGCGCTGCCGTTTTTCGCCGCGCTGGCCTGGTACGGCGGTGGCGACCGGCCGCCGCTCGCCGCCGGCGACTGGCTGCGCCTGACCTGGCTCGGCCTGACCGGCTATTACCTGGCCAGCATCCTCGACTTCTGGGGCCTCGCCTACATCAACGCCAGCCTCGAGCGGCTGATCCTGTTCACCTACCCGACGCTGGTGGTGGTGATCGGCGCCTGGATCGGCCGCCGGCGCGTGGCGCGGCGCGAGCACGCGGCGCTGGCGTTGTCCTACGCCGGCATTGCGCTGGCCTTCGCCAATGACCTGCACCTGGCGCACGACCGCGCGGCGCT
>NZ_JAQVGQ010000093.1 GCF_028696615.1 Immundisolibacter sp.
AACGCCGGGCGCTGGGTGCCTACCTCGGCTTTGCCGTGGGCGACGCGCTCGGCGCCACCGTGCAGTTCATGAGCGTGGACGAGATCGCCACCGCCTACGGCGTGCACCACAACCTGCGCGGCGGCGGCTGGCTGAAGCTGCGCGCCGGGCAGGTGACCGACGACACGGAAATGTGTCTTGCGCTCGGCAAGTCCATCGTCGACGGCGGCGGCTTCGATGCGGCCGCCGCGGCCCAGGCACTCACCGCCTGGCTGCTCGGCAAGCCGACCGACGTCGACCACACCTGCCGGCGTGGCCTGCGCCGCTATCTGGCGGACCGCAGCGTGGGTGCGCCGCCAAACGCCGGCGACGCCGGCGCCAGCGCGGCCGTGCGCACGCTGCCGGTGGCGCTCGCCAGCGTGGGTGACCCCGCGGCGCTCGCCGACTGGTCCGCCGCGCAGTGCCACCTCACGCACAACCACGCGCAGTCGGACGCCGCCGGGCTGGCGCTCGGGCGCATGGTGCACGCGCTGCTGACCGGCGGCGGGCACAAGGCGGCGCGCGCGGAAGCCAACCGCCTCATCGCCGCCGAGCCGCAGTTCCGGTTCCAGCCCTACCCCGGCCAGGCCGGCGCGCGGGCGGTGGAAACGCTACAAACCGTGCTGCACGCCTACTTTCGCAACGACAGCGTCGAACGCTGCGTGATCGAGGCGGTCAACCGCGGCGAAAACGCCGACACCACCGGCGCGCTCACCGGCATGCTGGCCGGCGCCACCTATGGGGTGGAAGCCATCCCGCGCCGCTGGCTCGGGCGACTCGACGGCGCCGTGAAAACTGCCATCGAAACCCAGGTGCCGGCGCTGCTGGCCGTGGCCCGACGGCGGCTCGCGCAGCGCCCGGTCGGATGCCCGGCCTGATGAACGCGCCGCGCGTGGCGTTTTACGAAAAGCCCGGCTGCGCCAGCAACGCCCGCCAGAAGCGCGCGCTCCAGGCCGCCGGCTGCCACGTGCAGGCGCACGACCTGCTACGCGAGCCGTGGACGGCGCCGCGCCTGCGGGCATTTGTGGCCGCGCTGCCGGTGGCGCAGTGGTTCAACCCCGCCGCGCCGCGCGTGAAGTCGGGCGAGATCGACCCCGCCACGCTCACGGCGGACGCCGCACTCGCCCTGCTGCTGGCCGAACCGCTGCTGATCCGCCGCCCGCTGATCGAGGTGAACGGCTGGCGCACGGCCGGTTACGACGCGGCGGCGCTGGAAAGGCAGCTCGGCATTCGGCTCGACATCGCTGCGCCGGGCGGCTGCTCGCGGCGCTAGCCGGCCGTATCCAGCAGGCGCGCCAAGCGCGCCAGGGCCGCCTCGACGCGGCCGTCCCAGCGGCTGGCGCACGACAGGCGCATGAAGTTCCGATACTTCTGCGTGGCCGAGAAGATCGGCCCGGGCGCGATGCTCACCCCCTCGGCGCGGGCCAGCTGCGCCAGCCGCAGGCTGTCCACCTGCGGCGCCAGCTCCACCCACACCACGAAACCGCCGGCCGGCTGGGTGATGCGCGTACCGGCAGGGAAATGCCGCGTCACCGCCTCGATCATCCGGCCCACGGCACGCGCGTAGTCGCTGCGGACGGTGCGCAGGTGGCGCTCGTAGCCGCCGCTGTGCAGCACGTCCGCCAGCGCCAGCTGCGGCACCGTCGGGCTGGCCATGTTCAGCACGTACTTGAGGTACTCCACCCGCGCCTGGTGGCGCCCCGGTACCAGCCAGCCCACGCGCAGCCCCGGCGACAGGGTCTTGGAGAACGACGCGCAGTACAGCACCTCGGCGCCGGTGCCCTCGCTGAGCGCCAGACACGGCGGCGGCCGGCGCGGGCCGAAGCCGAGGTCGCCGTAAATGTCGTCCTCGATCAGCGGCACGCCACGGGCGCCGAGCAGCGTCAGCAGGCGCCGCTTGCGCGACTCGGACATGCAGTACCCGAGCGGGTTGCTGAAGTTTGGCGTGGCGATGCAGGCACGCACCGGCCAGCGCTCCAGCGCCAGTTGCAGCGCCTCCAGCGACAGGCCGTCCACCGGGTCGGTGGGAATCTCCAGCGCCTCCAGTTGCAGGGAATCGAGCGCCTGCAGCAGGCCGTAGAACGTGGGCGACTCGATGGCCACCACGTCCCCCGGTCGCGTCACGGCGCGCAGCGCCAGCACCAGCGCTTCCTGGCAGCCGTTGGTGATGACCACATCATCGGCGCCGGTGGCGCAGCCGTAGGCGGACATGCGGCGCGCAATCTGCCGCCGCAGCTCCGGCAGCCCGGGCGGAAACTCATACGCCGCCGCCCGGTTGCGGTGCTGGCGGGCGGCGCGGGCGAGCGCCCGTTCTACCGCCCTTACCGGCAGGAAGCTCGGGTCCGGCACGGCGGCGCCGAACTGCACCACCGCCGGATCGTTGCTGGCCTTGACCAGGCTCAGCACCAGTTCCTGACCGGTCACCGGGCTCGGCTGGGCGGCCGGCGCCGAGCGCGCCGGTGCCGGCACCCTGGTCGCGGCCCGCGCACGCACGTAGTAGCCGGAACGGGCGCGCGCCTCGATCAGGGCGTCGGCCTCCAGGCGCCGGTAGGCGGCCAGCACGGTGGCCACGCTCACCCCGCGCGTGCGGCTGAGCGCCCGCACCCCGGGCAGGCGCTCGCCCGCGCCATAAACGCCCTGCTCGATGTGCTCGCGCAGGTCGGCGGCCAGGCGGTCGTACAACAGGTCCATCGCAGCTCCGGTACAGCAGATGGCCGGCAGGACCGGCACAGGTGTGATTTGCTGGTAACTGTGCCGCAACAATAATCCGTTTTTGAATCTGTACCGCTACCCTGCCCCACCTCTACAGTGGGCCGACCCAAAACGAAGACCGCCATGACCACACCGCTGTACATCGTCGACGCCTTCACCGACCGGCCGTTCGCCGGCAATCCGGCCGCCGTGTGCCTGCCGGACACGCCGCGCGATGCCGCCTGGATGCAGGCCCTGGCCAGCGAGATGAACCTGTCAGAAACCGCTTTTCTGTACCCGCGCGCCGACGGCGACTGGGACCTGCGCTGGTTCACGCCAGCGGTGGAAGTGGACCTGTGTGGCCACGCCACGCTGGCCAGCGCCCACGTGCTGTGGCACGAGCACCGGCAGACCGGCCCGTCGCTGTGTTTCCATACCCGCAGCGGCTGGCTCACCGCCACGCGCCACGGCAGCGACATCACGCTCGACCTGCCTGCCGACCCGCCGGAGCCGGAAGCCGCGCCGACCGGACTGGCCGCCGCGCTGGGTACCCGGCCGCAGTGGACCGGCCGCTGGCCGGAGGGCCACGTGGCGGTGCTGGAACACGCCGCCCAGGTACGCCAGCTGACGCCGGACATCGCCGCTCTGACGGCGGCCGGCATCCAGCGGCTCATCGTCACCGCGCCGGGCGACCGGCCGGACCAGGATTTCGTCTCACGCTTTTTCGCCCCCGGTGTCGGCGTACCGGAGGACCCGGTCACCGGCTCCGCGCACTGCGTGCTAGCGCCGTACTGGTGCGCGCGCCTCGGCCGCACGCGCCTGACCGGTTTCCAGGCCTCCCGGCGCGGCGGCGTGGTGGGGGTGGAACTGGCCGGCGACCGGGTACGCCTGACCGGTCAGGCGGTCATCGTCCATTCCGGAACACTTCACGTGTAGGCGCCTCGCGCCCGCCCGATGTCGGCTCGCCAAGCAGGAGACCTCATGGATGCCCTGAAGCAACTTCGCCTTTCGGCGGCCTACAACCGCTGGGTCAACACGCGCCTGTACGACGCCTGCGCTGGCCTGAGCGCGGCCGACTACAAGGCTGATCTTGGCGCGTTCTTCCGGTCCGTGCACGGCACGCTGAACCACCTGCTGCTGGGCGACCTGCTGTGGCTGGCGCGCATCCGTGGCACCGCGCCGCCGACTGGCCGGCTGGACGCCGAACTGGCGCCGGACCTGCCGGCCCTGCGCCGGCGCCAGGCGCAGTCCGACGCCGCCTTGTGCGACTACCTGCAGACCTGCCGGGAAGCCGATCTGCCACAGCCGGTGCGCTACACCAGCGTGATGACCGGCAAGGCCATGAGCCTGCCGCGGTGGACTGCCCTGACGCACCTGTTCAACCACCAGATTCACCACCGCGGGCAGCTGACGGCGCTGCTCAGCCGCCTGGGCGTCGACTACGGCAACATCGACCTGGTGTGGATGCCGGGCGTGGCCCACGTGGACGAAGCCGGCCCATGATCAGCACCGGCTTTGCGCAGCAGTTCGCCCGCGTCTGGATCGGCGCCTGGAACCGGCACGACCTGGACGCCGTCCTGGCCCACTGCGCGGACGACATCGAACTGACCGCGCCGCGCCTGCCGGCGCCGGCCAGCCGCCTGCGCGGCAAACCCGCGGTGGCCGCCTGGTGGGCACGGGCGCTGACCGCCCCCACGCTGACGGTGGGACCGCGCCTGGCACTGACGGCAGCCGCCACCCTGATCGGCACCGACGGCGTGGTCCTGCTGTACCGCAGCGACGGCCGGCTGCGGGCGCAGACCTTCCGCTTCCGGCCGAACGGCCAGGTGAGCCACACCGCCATCCACCCGCTGGCGCCGCGCGCATCGGAGACAGCCCATGACCTTCACCGCCCCTGATCCCGACTACCAGAGCCGCGTGCGCGACAGCTTCGCGGCGCAGCCGTTCATGGCCACGCTGGGCGCCGGCCTCACCGCACTGCGGCCGGGCCGCTGCGAGATCACGCTGGCGTTCGATCCGCGCCTCACGCAGCAGCACGGCTTCCTGCACGCCGGCGTGGTCAGCACGCTGGCCGACAACGCCGCCGGCTATGCCGCCTTCTCGCTCATGCCGGCGCAGGCACAGGTGCTGACCACCGAGTTCAAGATCAACCTGCTCAATCCGGCCCGCGGCCAGGCATTCATCGGCCGGGCACAGGTGCTCAAGGCCGGGCGCACGCTGACCGTGTGCGATGCCGACGTGTACGCCCGCGACGGCGACACCGAGACCCTGTGCGCCCGCGCCCTGGTATCGCTGATGGCCCTGTTGCCGCCCGGCACCTGAATCCGCCCCCCAACTGGAACCCGCGCCGTGATCGACCCCGACTTCGCCCACCGCTTCGCCGCCGACTGGATCGACGCCTGGAACCGGCACGACCTGGACGCCATCCTGGCCCACTATGCCGACGACTTCACCATGCGCTCGCCGCTGATCGCGCAGTTCGCCGGCGTGCCGTCCGGCCGGCTCAGCGGCAAGGCCGCGGTGGGCGCCTACTGGGCCGGGGCGCTGCGCCGCTTGCCGCAGCTGCACTTCCACCTGCTGCACGTGTTTTGCGGTGTCGACAGCCTGCTGCTGCATTACCAGGGCGCCCGCGGCCCGGCGGCGGAGTGGTTCGAGTTCGGGCCCGATGGCAAGGTCGTCCAGGCCGCCGCCCATTACGCCGCCTGACCGGGGGAACCCCATGCCCGATCCACAACCGCCCATCGCCCTGCGCGCCGCCGACTGCCCGCCCCGCGCCCGGGTCTCGGCCTACCCGGACGCCGTCGTGGCGCGCCTGGAAACGGCGCTGGCCGGGCGCGAGAAACGCGCGCTCGGCGCGGCGTTCGGCCTCGGCAACTTCGGCGTCAACCTGACCCGCCTGGCGCCGGGCGCCATCTCCGCCCTGCGCCACGCCCACACCGCGCAGGATGAGTTCATCTACGTGCTGGCAGGCTGCCCGACACTGGTCACCGACGCCGGCGAGACCCTGCTGGAGCCCGGCATGTGCGCGGGCTTTGCCGCCGGCCGCGGGGATGCCCATCACCTGATCAACCGCAGCGCCGCCGACGTGTTGTACCTGGAGGTGGGCGACCGCACGCCGGGCGACCGGGTGACCTACCCGGACGACGACCTGGCCGCCGAACTCACCGCCACCGGCTGGCACTTCACCCACAAGGACGGGACGCCGTACTGACGCCGCCCCGGGAGGACAGCATGACCACGCCCATCACCCTGTACTTCGACCTGGTCAGCCCCTACGCCTGGCTCGCGCTGCACACCGTGGACGACATCCGTGCGGCTACCGGGCGCGAAGTGATCGTCACACCGGTCGCCTTCGGCGCCATCCTCAAGCGCCACGGCCAGCCGGCGCCGGTGGACATCCCCGGCAAGCGCGCGCAGATCTTCGACGACATCCGCTGGCGCGCCGCCGAGCGTGGCCTGCCCTTCACCGGCCCGCCGGCGCACCCGTTCAACCCGCTGCACGGCCTGCGCCTGTGCCTGGCCGTAATGGACCCCGCCGTACGTACCGTGCTGGCCCGCCAGCTGGCCGACGCCGCCTGGTCCCAGGGACGCGACCTGCAACAACCGCAGGTGGTGCTGGACGTGGCCGGCCACTGCGGGCTGCCGCAGGCCTGGGCCGAGGCACAGCTGACCGACCCTGGCATCAAGCAGGCGCTCATCGACAGTACCGGCCAGGCGGCCGACCGCGGCGTGTTCGGTGTGCCCACCTTCGCGCTCGACGGGCGCCTGTTCTGGGGCAACGACCGCATCCCCCACCTGCTGGCAGCGGCGCGCGGCGAGGGCCCGCCGCCGTGATCGGCCACGGCGCCCCGACCCGACTACCGCGCGGTCAGCGCCGCAGAAACCACACCAGCAGCGACAGCACCAGGCTGACCACGACCATCGTGGTCAGCGGAAAGTAGAAGCGGACGTTTCCCCGCTCGATGACGATGTCGCCCGGCAGGCGACCGAACGGGATCGCTCCCAACCACGGCCACGCCAGACCGGCAACGAGCAGGGCGATTCCAAGGGCGATGAGGGTCTTTTGCATCTGCCCGGTCAGGTGGTGACGGGGTGTCATTCTGGCAAACCGCCGCCTAAGCTGTCGCAGCCCTTCGGCCACCGGCAACCCCCTCCGCATGCACGACGACGTTCTCGCTTTCTGGTTCGAACAGACCGAGCCCGCCCGGTGGTGGGCTAGCGACCCGGCCTTCGACGCGCTGATCCGCCGGCGTTACGCGGCACTGCTGCAGCAGGCAACTAGCGACGAGCTGTACGCCTGGCGTGCCACACCGCACGGACGACTGGCGGAAGTGATCGTGCTAGTTCTCGCGCAACATCCACCGCGACACGCCGCGCGCCTTCGCCCAGGACGGCATGGCCCTTGCACTGGCGCAGGAGGCGGTGGTCGCCGGTGTGCTCACCACCCTTGAACCGGTGCAGCGCTGCTTCGTGCTGATGCCCTACATGCACAGCGAGTCACGCGCCATTCACGCGCTGGCGGAGCCGCTGTTCGCCGCCTTCGCGCCGCAGGACAACCACCGGCACGAGCTGCGCCACAAGGCGGTGATCGACCGCTTCGGACGCTACCCGCACCGCAACGCCGTGCTCGGCCGGCCCTCGACTGCCGAGGAAACGGCCTTTCTGGCGCAGTCGGACGCGGGCTTCTGAGCGAAATCAGCCGGCAGCCGCCCGCACCGGCGTCGCCTGGCCGGCGAGGACAGCGGTGAACCGGCCCAGCGGCAGCGCCAGGACCTCGATGTTCTGCTGCTCCAGAAAGCGCGCCTCGTTGCGGCTGGGTGTTTCCGGCAGCACCGCATAGTGCTGGTCCGATGAACGCTTCATGACCTGGCGGGCGAAGGTGCGTGTGAGCTGGTCGTCGAAGCGGCAGCCGAGGAACAGGAACTGCCGGCCGGCGCGCCGGCGCTGCACCTCGGCCGGGATCGGCGTCTGGATGTCGATTTCGGTCAGCACTTCGACAAAGTCGGAATCGGACACCAGGAAGTTGCCGGCCGGCGCCACGGAACCCAGCGGCTGGTAGAGCAGGGTCGCCCAGTCCGCGGCGGCCTCGATCGGCGCGAGGTTGCCGGCGGCATCGAAGGCGTGGCACCAGGCGCCCGAGTGCTCGGCCTGGCTCACGCCCTGCACGGCGCCCCAGTCGCACCGCCCGGCGAGTGCCCGCTGCGGCAGGTCGTCGTACCAGGCGTGCACCAGCAGCGGCAGGGCCGGCAGTGATGCGAGATACGCGTGCAGCGCGGTCGGTTCCACTGCCGGGCTGAACGCCTCGCGCATGGCCGTGGCCACGGTCTTGCGGTGCTTGAAGTTTTCGATGAACTGCGCCGCCCCGGTGAGGTTGCCGTGCAGCTTGTGCGGCACGCTGGCCTTGGCGGTGAGGTGCTTGACCAGCGCCTTCGGGGTGGCGGGCAGCGGGCAGTCGGCGCCGGCGAGTGCCAGCACGCCCGGCCCGAGATACGGCACCACGCGACCTTGCGCGAGGCCCGCTCGCAGCGCGGCGATGGCGGTGTCCATCAGGCGGTCTCGGCGAACGTGGCGCGCACGCTGTCGACCTTACCGGCGGGCAGGCGGAACACGCCGCGTCCGCCGGACAGTGCCAGAAAGTGCGACCCGGCCTGCTCGGTGAGGCGGTTGAACCACTGCTGGGCGGTGACGCCGGCCGGGCGGGCGCCGATTTCGGTGACGGTGCCGTCCGGCGCGAAGCGCACGTGGATCATGGTGTCGTCGGTGGTCATGGGGGAGCCTCCAGGTGGGGAACAGAACGCAGGACTACAGCCCGGAGCCGAAGCCCAGCAGCTCGACGGTGACGTCGGCATCGCCGAGCAGCGCCTGACAGGCAAGACGCGACTTGGAACCCACGCCGACGATGGTGTCCAGGCGCGCGTTCTCGGCGGCGGTCATCTTGGAAAGCGTCTTGCGGCCGTCGTGCACGAACACATGACACGAGTCGCACTCGGCCTTGCCGTCGCACTTGTGGGCAATCGGCTCGCCGGCGCCGAGCAGCACCGACAGCAGGCTCGCGCCGCTGGCGGCCTCGATGCGGTTGCCGGAGGGTTGGACGGTAACGAACGGCATGGCGGGTCTCCTTGCGTTTAAAGGTAAATGGCCGCGCCAGCGCCGACGTTGACCGAGGCGTCCTTGAGCGTGGCCACGATGAAGCCCACCTGGTCCGCGTCCAGATGGGCGTGAAACGGCAGCGCCACGGCGCGGTCGGCCAGGCGCTCGGTGATGGCGAGCTTCTGCGCCATCTGCCCGGCCGGCAGGTAGGCGCGCTGGCGGTGCAGCGGCTGGCAGTAGGCGTGCGCCTCGACCGCCTCGGTGGCCAGATCGTCCACGACGGCGTCGCGGCTCTGGCGCGTGAAACGCGTACCCAGGTGCAGCACGTAGGTGAACCAGTGCAGCTCGTCCACCTCGGGCGCCTGGTACGGCGGCTTGATGCCCTCGAAGGACAGCACGTGGTCGCGGTAGAAGGTTTCTACCTGCCGGCGCCGGGCGAGCAGCTCCGGCAGGCGCTTGAGCTGCACGCGCCCGAGCGCCGCGGCAAGCTCGCCGCACTCGGCGCCGTACGGCGCCACGCCGGAGGCGACGATGTTGCCGCGCTCGGCCGGATCACGGCTGCGCAGGCGGCGTAGCGCGGCGGCCAGCTCGTCATCGTCGGTGACCAGCATGGCGCCGGTGCCGCAGCACAGCGCCGCCG
>NZ_JAQVGQ010000094.1 GCF_028696615.1 Immundisolibacter sp.
GGCCTCACCGACGAGTGGCTGCTGCGTTTTCTGCGTCATTTCCCGGACCTCCGCATCGCCATGCTGGCGGTCGACCCGACGCGCCGGCGCACCGGCGGGGCGCTGCTCGGCGACCGCATTCGCCTGAACGCGCTGGCTGACGAGCGCATCTTCATGCGCTCGGTAGCGACGCGGCGCTCGCACCTGGCGACGTCCGCGGTGCTGAAGGACGAGATCGAGTTCCTGGCCGACTGCGGGTTTGGCCTGATCGTGGTCGAGACCGCCGGCATCGGCCAGAGCGACACCGAGATCGTCGACCTGGTCGACTTGCCCGTGTACGTGATGACCAGCGAGTACGGCGCCGCCACGCAGCTCGAAAAGATCGACATGCTCGATTACGCCGAGCTCATCGTGCTGAACAAGTTCGAGAAGCGCGGCGCCGAGGACGCGCTGCGCGACGTGCGCAAGCAGTGGCGGCGCAACCGCCACGCCTTCGACGCGCCGGACGCGGCGGTGCCGGTGTTCCCGACCATCGCGAGCCAATTCAACGACCCGGGCGTGAACTGGCTGTTCGTGTCGCTGTGCCGGCGCCTCACCGAAAAACTCGGCCTCGACGCCGCGCGCTGGACGCCCGATCTCGACGTGACCGTGCGCGAGCCGCGCGCCCGGGCGCTCATCCCGGGCCACCGCAGCCGCTATCTGGCCGACATCGCCGACGCCGGCCGCGCCATCCGCGCCCGTATCGAGCGCGCGGCGGACGCCGCGAGCCTCGCCCAGAGTCATTACGAGAGCCTCTCGGCGCTCGACGACCCGGCGCTGCCGCCGGCGCTCAGCCCCTATCCGCCCGAGGCGCTCACCGACGGCGGCGACCGCAGCCTGCTGACCCTGCGCCAGCGCTACAACGCCGCGCTCGGCGAGCTCAGCGACGAGTCACTCCGACTTTTGCGCGACTGGCCGGCGCGGCGCGCGGCCGTGACGGCCGAGCACTATTCCTACGACGTGCGCGGCCGCGCCGTCACCGGCGACAACTACGTCCTGACGTTGTCGCACCTGCGCGTGCCGAAGATCGCGCCGCCGCCTTACCGCGACTTCGGCGAACTGCTGCGCTTTCTTGGCAACGAGAACCTGCCGGGCGCCTATCCCTACACCGGCGGCGTGTATCCCTACCGGCGCGCCGGCGAGGATCCGACGCGCATGTTCGCCGGCGAGGGCACGCCCGAGCGCACCAACCGGCGCTTTCATTACCTCTCCAAGGGCCAGCCGGCGGCGCGCCTGTCGACCGCCTTCGACTCGGTGACGCTGTACGGCGAGGACCCGCACCCGCGGCCGGACATCTACGGCAAGGTCGGCAACTCCGGCGTGTCGATCTGCTGCCTCGACGACATGAAGAAGCTCTACTCGGGCTTTGATCTCAGCGCGCCGACGACGTCGGTGTCGATGACCATCAACGGCCCGGCGCCGATGATCCTGGCGATGTTCCTGAATGCCGCCATCGACCAGCAGGTGGAACGGCACCTGCGCGAGACCGGAAAGTGGCCGGCAGCGCAGCAGAAGATCGATCAATTACTCACCGGCAAGCCGCGGCCGGTGTACGCCGGCGAGCTGCCGCCCGGCAATGACGGGCTGGGACTCGGCCTGCTCGGCGTGACCGGCGACCAGCTGGTCGATGCCGACACCTACGCGCGCATCGCGTCGGACACGCTGCGCAGCGTGCGCGGCACCGTGCAGGCGGACATCCTCAAGGAAGACCAGGCGCAGAACACCTGCATTTTCAGCACCGAGTTCGCCCTGCGCATGATGGGCGACATCCAGCAGTACTTCGTCGACCACCAGGTGCGCAATTTTTACTCGGTGTCGATCTCCGGCTACCACATCGCCGAGGCCGGCGCGAACCCCATCACCCAGCTCGCCTTCACGCTCGCCAACGGCTTCACCATCGTCGAGTACTACCTGGCGCGCGGCATGCGGATCGACGACTTCGCGCCGAACCTGTCGTTCTTCTTCAGTAATGGCATGGACCCCGAATACGCCGTGCTGGGCCGCGTGGCGCGGCGCATCTGGGCGCGCGCCATGCGCGAGCGCTACGGCGCCGGCCCGCGCAGCCAGATGCTGAAGTACCACATCCAGACCTCCGGTCGGTCGCTGCACGCGCAGGAGATCCAGTTCAACGATATCCGCACCACGCTGCAGGCGCTGTACGCGCTGTACGACAACTGCAACAGCCTGCACACCAACGCCTATGACGAGGCCATCACCACGCCGACCGAAGAGTCCGTGCGCCGCGCGGTGGCCATCCAGCTCATCATCAACAAGGAACTCGGCCTCAACAAGAACGAAAACCCGCTGCAGGGCAGCTTCGTGATCGAGCAGCTGACCGACCTCGTGGAGGAGGCCGTGTACCAGGAGTTCGAGCGCCTGTCCGAGCGCGGCGGCGTGCTGGGCGCCATGGAGACGCAGTACCAGCGCGGCAAGATTCAGGAAGAAAGCCTCTACTACGAGCACAAGAAGCACGACGGCAGCCTGCCGATCGTGGGCGTGAATACCTTTTTGGCCGAACAGGACAGCGCCGAGCCGGCCTTCGGCGGCGAGCTGGTGCGCTCTACCGAGGCCGAGAAGCGCCAGCAGCTCGAGGCCGTAGAGGCGTTCAAGGCCCGCCACCGGGATACCGCCGGGGCGGCGCTGGCGCGCCTGCAGCAGGCGGCCACCGCCGGCGAGAACACGTTCGCCGCCCTCATGCATACCGCCCGCCACGCCACGCTCGGCCAGATGAGCCAGGCGCTGTATCAGGTGGGCGGTCGGTACCGGCGCAGCATGTGAGCGCCGGCTGGCGCTGCTTTGTCCAGCGCTTGCGCCCGGGGCAGGATGTCCAGGCATGAATCGACGGCGTAACCCGTTGATTCATGGTGCGCTGCGCGGGCATGCCCGTTGCTGCGGCGAGCTGAAAAAAATTCTGGGGATGTCCCGCGCTTGCTTCGATGTCGCCTCAAATCGGCTCGAAATCCGCCAGATAGCGCGGGTTGGCGATTTCGAGCTTGGCGCGCACGCCGGCCAGTACGGCGGTGAGGCTGCCATCCGGCGCGCGGCCGGCGCGGATGAGCTGGCACAGCGCCCGCTGCAGCTCGGCGACGGCGGCGGCCAGTGCCCGTGGCTCGGCGGGCGCGGGGCGCTGCTCGCCGAGCAGCGTGGCCAGGCGCGCATACTCGGCGGCGAGCAGATCGGGTTCGAGTGCCAGCTCGCGGCGCAGCATGTCGAGCAGGTTGGCGGCGATCAGCGTGCGAAAGCGCAGGCGCGGGTCGCTGACCGTCGGCAGCAGCTCGGTCGCAAGAAACAAGCGCACCGCGTCCAGCAGTTCCTGCGCGCTCGGGCGGTCCTGCACGGTCAGTCTCCGGGGTAACGTGGATGACGCGGGTCGATCAGGCTCAGGATTTCGAGCTCGATCTCGGCCGTCATGCGCCCGAGGCTCGCCAGTTCCAGGCTCGGCTCCTGCCCGGACAGGTGGCGCCGCGCCTGCGTGACGGTGGCGATGGCCCATTTTAGGTTGGACGCCACCTCGAACCAGTACAGTTCGCGCTCGCTAAACGCCGTGCCGCGGGCGGCGTTGTAGGCGGCCAGAAAGTCGGCCACTTCACCCACGCCGCCGTAGCGTTTGCCGACCACGCCAAAGCGCCAGGCGCGGATGGCGCCGAAGGTCAGATCCTCGCCGGGATGGCCGCGGTGGGCGAACTCCCAATCGAGCACGCCGACCAGGCCGGCCTCGTTCACCACCACGTTGCCGACGCGGTAATCGCCGTGGCACAGCACCGGCGGCATCTCGCGCGGCGGGTGCGCACGCAGCCAGGCAAGGCCGAGTTCGAGCGCCGGATACGGCTCGGCGATGGCGGCCAGTTCTTCCTCGAGCATGCGCAGCGTGTAGGCGGCGGCGCCTTCGCCGGGCGCGGGGCCGGGCAGGAAGGCAGTCGCCTCGACGGGCACGGCGTGGATGGCGGCCAGCGCCCGGCCCATCTGTGCCGCCAGCACACGGCGGGCATCGGCGAGTGCAGGTTCGCGCACGATGCGCCGGCCGATGGTCTCGCCCTTGAGGCAGGCCATCACGAAGGCCGGCTTGCCGGCAAGATCGGGCAGGTAGGCGTACGGCCGCGGCACCGGCACACCCGCGCGGTGGGCGAGTTCGATCACCGCGTATTCATCGGCCCGGCCAAGCGCATTCGCGAACATGCGCCCGCCAAGATCCCGCCGCACGATCAGCGCCAGCGGCCCGCCCGGCGTCGCCACCTCGACCCGCCAGGCCTGCTGCGAGGCGCCTCCGGCCAGCAGTTTCAGGTCCGCGATCTGCGCCGTGCCGAAGCGTTCGACGAGCCACGGCGCGAGCGCCGCGGCGAGCGAATCTGCCTCGCTCACGGGCTGGCTTGGGCGGCCTGGCGCAGCAGGCGGATGCCGATGCTGGCGCGGTGCACCTCGGTGGCGCCGTCGTAGATGCGAAAGCCGCGGATTTCCCGATAGAACTGCGCCAGCGGCAGGTACTCGCTGATGCCGCTGGCGCCGCACATCTGCAGCGCCCGGTCGACGACGCGGTTGACGGCTTCGGCCACGAATACCTTGGTCATGCTGGTCTCGTGCAGCGCCTGCTCGCCGCGGTCCAGACACCACGCCGCCTGCCAGATCATCAGGCGCGAGGCGTGCATCTCAATGGCCGATTCGGCCACCAGGCGCTGCATCTCCTGGTGCTGGGCGAGGCGCTTTTTGAACGACTCGCGCCGGTTGACGTAGTCCATGGCGATGTCGAGCGCGCGAGCGGCGATACCGAGCCAGCGCATGCAGTGCGTGAGCCGGCCGGGGCCCAGGCGCTGCTGCGCGTACTCGTAGCCCTTGCCGATGTCGCCGAGCACGGCGTCGGCGCCCACCCGGCAGGCGGCGAAGCGCACCTCGCAGTGCCCGCCCGGGAAGGCGTGGTCGAGCGTTGGCGTGTGGCGGAGGATCTCGAAGCCGGGGTTGTCCGCGTCCACCATGAACATGGTCGGTCCGTCGTCGGTGCGCGCCATGCAGATGGCGAATGCCGCCCCGTCGGCGCCGGTGATGAACCATTTGTCGCCGTCGATCACCCAATCCGTCCCGTCGCGCACGGCGCGCGTGAGCAGCATGGCCGGATCGGACCCCACGCCCGGCGCCGGCTCGGTCATGGCAAAGCAGGAGCGCACCTCACCTTTGGCGAGTGGCGCGTAGTAGCGGGCCTTCTGTTCGGCCGTGCCGACGGCGTGCAAGAGGTGCATGTTGCCCTCGTCGGGCGCCGCGCAGTTGAGCGCCTGCGGACCCAGCAGGCTGCGCCCGGCGGCCTCGAACACCAGCGCGCTGTCGCGCCAGTCGAGCCCGAGCCCGCCGTATTCGCGCGGCACGCGCGGCGCGAACACGCCGGCCTGCCGCGCCGCCTGCTGCAGCTCGCCGCGGATGGCCTCGAGGCGCTCGGGTGCGGCATTGACCTCGGCCTCGCGCGGGATCACCACCTCGTCGATGAAGCGGCGCACCCGCGCCACCAGGGCCGTGGTTTCGGGGTTGGGCGAGAAATCGATCATTGGGTGATGGTCTCGTAGACGGGCAGGGCGTTGCACGACGATGCACGGACACCCGGCGCGGCGGGGCCGGGTCGTGAAGCATAGCCTGCCGGGCGGGGTGGTCGGTAGGAGGCGGCGGGCGCGCAGCGCTACGCGGCGCGCGCGAGCCCTGGGGTCAGCCGGCGGTCGCCGGAAGATTGGCGGCACCGGGCCGGCTGCTCGCGGCGGGCGTCAGACTTCTGGCAAACTGGGCGCCATGAGCGGTCGCGCCGAGCTCGTAATTACCCTATTTTTCAAAAGGGTAAAGAGAACTTCGTCGGCGTGGTCGCAGGTTGGCACGCCATTCGCAAGGTGGTTTTACGGTGGTCGCGTGGGCGCGGCCGGTTCGGCGGTCAAGGAACCCATTCGGATGAAACCAGTCACCATCGTCTCGAATGCCGTGTCGGCGCGCGGCGCGGCGCCGCGTGCGCCGTCGCGGCGCAGTCCGGCCGATCTCGAAAAACACGCCCTGGCGTTGGCGGCGAATCTGGCCCGCCATCTGGAGCTCGAACCGCTGCTGGCGGAGTTCTCGCGCGGTGCTGGCGATTACGTGCCGCACGATGGCCTCACGTTCCGGCATGAATTGGCCGGTAGCGAGCGGACCCTGGTGTGCGGCGCGCCGGCGCGCCACAGCTGCGCCTATCAGCTGACCGTCGAGGATCAGCCGCTGGGCACGCTCACCCTGAGCCGCCGGCGTCGTTTCGACGAGACTGAACTGGCGCTGATCGAGCAACTGCTGGGCGTCATCGTCTATCCGCTGCGTAACGCCTTGCTTTACTGCCAGGCCCAGCATGACGCCGCCACCGATCGCCTGACCGGGCTGGCCAACCGCAGCGTGTTCGTGGACGCGCTGGGGCGCGAAATCAGCCGTGCCCAGCGCTACGGCTGCGGTCTGTCGCTGCTGATGGTGGACCTGGACAACCTGAAGCCGATCAACGACCGCTACGGCCATGGCGCCGGCGATGGCACCCTGCAGGCGGTGGCGCAGGCCCTGCGCGCGGGGGTGCGCGATTCGGATCAGGTGTTCCGCTACGCCGGGGACGAGTTCGCGGTGTTACTGGTCGGCGGCACGGCGCCGGCGGCGCGCGAGGTGGCCGAGCGCCTGCGCGCCCGGGTGGCGGCGGTGTCGCTGCCATCGCTGCCGGCGGCGCCCACCGTCAGTGTCGGCCTCGCCAGCCTGCGGCCGGGTGACGATGCGCGCACGCTGTTCGAGCGTGCCGATAGCGCGCTGTACGCCGCCAAGAACGCCGGTCGCAACTGCGTGTGCAGCGCCGACTAACAGGCTGTCGAAAAAAGGGCTTTCTGCCTTTTTCAGGCGGGCTCGCCGGCGGTCGCTTCACCGTCCCGGCAGGTGCACCGTCACCCGCGCTCCGCCCAGGCGCGGCGAGTCGTCGATCTCGACCCGCCCGCCATAGGCGACGGCGATGTCGCGCACCACGGCCAGACCAATGCCCTGCCCGGTCACGCGCCGGTCGGCCCTGGCGCCGCGTTCGAGCACGGCCTCGCGCAGCGGCGGCGGCACGCCGGGGCCGTCGTCTTCCACGATCAGTTCAAGCCCGCGTGCCGGTGTTTGGCCGGCGCCTGGCTGCACCCCCAGCAGCACCCGCCGCTCACACCATTTATAGGCGTTGTCGAGCAGGCAGCCGAGCAGTTCGTACAGGTCCCCTTCGTCGCCGGCGAATTGGCCCTGCTGGGGATCGTCGAGTTCGGCGGCAACGCCCTTGTCGGCGTAGACCTTGTCCAGGCCCGCCATGATGCGGCCGGCCACCTGCGCCACCGGGACGGTGGCCGAGAAGGTGCTGCGGCCGGATGCGGCGGCGCGGCGCGCCTGGTAGGCCAGCGAGGCATCGATGCCGTCGACGGCGTCGGTCAGCAGGCGCCGCTGGGCGGCCGGCGCGTCGGCGGCGGCGTTGCGCAGCACCGCGAGCGGCGTTTTGATGCTGTGGGCGAGGTCGGCGAGCGCGTTTCGCTGGCGCAGCAGCTGGGCGCGCTCGTGCCGCAGCAGCGCGTTCAGGCCGTCGGTGAGGGGGACCAGCTCGTCCGGATAGCGGCCGGTCAGCGCGTCGCATTCGCCGCGCTCGATGCGCTGCAGGTCCTGCGCCACGCGTTGCAGCGGGCGCAGGCCCCAGCGCAGGATCAGCATCTGTGTGAGCAGCAGCAGCGCGGCGGCGCCGCCCAGCCACAGCATGAGGGTGGTTTCGAACTGGCCGATCTCGGCTTCGAGCTCGTCCAGGCGCGCGGCGACCGAGAACGTGAACCGCCGCGCCGGGCCGCCCTGCACCTCCCAGCCGACGCCGTAGCTGTAGGCCAGCAAGGCCTCACCGTCCACCTGTACGCGCGCCCAGGATTCGCGGCCTGGCGCAAGGGGTTGCACCAGGGGCAGGTTCAGCCCCGTGGCAGACGGCGAGCGCCAAAGAAGGGTGCCGTCGGCGGCGCTCACCTGTGCGTAGCGGCCGGAGCCGGGCACCTCGAGGCGGCTTTCCGGCAGGTCGGCGGGTAACTCGAGCCGATCACGACGCAGTTCGGCCACCGACAGCAGCGCGTAGATGTCGGTCTTCAGGCGCGCGCGCAGGGCGCTATCGGCGCTCTGGCGGTAGGCGCGGTCCAGCGCTACCGCGGTTGCGCCCAGGAACATCGCCAGCACCAGCAATGAGGCCAGCAGCAGCCGGCGGCGGATGGACCCCATTCAGGCGCGCCGCAGCGCCAGCCGGTAACCGCGCCCGCGCAGGGTCTCGATCGGGTTCAGACGCTCGTCGGGGTCGATCTTCTGCCGCAGGCGGCGGATGAACACCTCGAGCACGTTGCTGTCGCGGCTGGCGTCGTCCGGGTACAGGTGCTCGGTGAGCTCGGTCTTGGACACCACCTCGCCGGCGTGCAGCATCAGGTACTCGAGCACCTGGTATTCGTAGGCGGTCAGGTCCAGTTCGGTGTCGTCGAGGTAGGCGCGCTTCTCGCGCGTGTCGAGCTTCAGCGGCGGGCAGGCGATGACGGAATCGGCCCAGCCGGCGGTGCGGCGGATCAGCGCCCGCAGGCGGGCGATCAGCTCGGCCATCTCGAACGGCTTGACCAGGTAATCGTCGGCGCCGGCGTCCAGGCCCGCCACCTTGTCCTGCCAGGCATCGCGCGCGGTGAGGATGAGGATCGGGTAGCGGCAGCCACGCGCGCGCAGGCGGCGGATCACCGCCATGCCGTCACGTCGCGGCAGGCCAAGATCGATGACCGCCACGTCGTACGGGAACTCGAGCCCGTAGTACTCGGCCTCCATACCGTCGCCGGCGCCGTCGACCACGAAGCCGGCTGCGGCCAGTGCCGCCCGCAGCTGGTCGCGCAGGGCCGTTTCGTCTTCCACCACCAGGGCGCGCATGGTCGTCTGCCTCAATCCCGGTTGCGGTGGCGGCGCGCGTCACCGCGCTCGGCGTCGCGCGGGTCGACGTAGCGCTCGCGCACGTAGCCGTCCGGGGTCAGCACCCGCACCCGGTAGCCGCGGTCGTCGGTCGGCTGCGAGGACAGTACCCGGCCGCGCTCGTCGCGGCGCACCGCTTCGGCGGCCCGCCGCGCGTCGCGGTCGTAGCGGTAGCGGTCGTGGTCGTTGTGTGAGGTGCCGAGCGGGCGCCGCTGGGCGCTATTGCGACCGTACCTGTCGTCGCGATCGGGGCCGCGGCTCCAGTCGCGCCGGTCCGGCTGGTCGCGATGGTCGCCGTGCCGGTCGCGGGAGTCGCCTGGCGGCGGATCGGCCAGCAGCGGACCACTGCCGGCCAGCAGGAGCAGGCCGGTCAGCAGGCAGGCGAGAGGGGGGATGCGCTTCATGTCGGTTCCAGCGCCGCGTGCGGCCGTGCTCAGTAG
>NZ_JAQVGQ010000095.1 GCF_028696615.1 Immundisolibacter sp.
CCGCGGCTTCGACACGCTGGGCGAGATCAGCGTGCTGGGCCTGGCGGCGCTGATCGTGTATGCGGTCATGCGCCAGCTGCGCTGGCCGCCGATCGGCGACGCCGGCCGCACCGCCGACCGCCACCCGCTGCTGCTGCGGCTGTTGGCCGGCCTGCTGCTGCCGCTGGGCGGGATGGTGGCGCTGTACCTGCTGCTGCGCGGGCACAACCTGCCCGGCGGCGGCTTCATCGCCGGCCTGATGCTGGCGCTGGCGCTGCTGGTGCAGTACCTGGCGCACGGCCGCGCCTGGGTGCGCCAGCGCTCATCGGAACGCTTCGAGCAGTGGATCGCCGCCGGCCTGGCGCTGGCGCTGGCCACCGGGGCGGCGGCCTGGCTGTTCGGCCGTCCGTTCCTGACCAGCGCCGCCGGCCACCCGCGGCTGCCGGTGCTGGGCGAGGTGCCGCTGGCCAGCGCCATGGCCTTCGATCTGGGCGTGTTCGCGGTGGTGGTGGGCGCCACCTTGCTGGCGCTGCTCGGCCTCGCCGGCCGCCGGCCACGGGAGACGGACTGATGTCGCTCGAATTGCTGTTGTCGCTCGGCGTGGGGCTGCTGGTAGCCTGCGGCGTGTACCTGGTGCTGCGCGCGCGCAGTTTCGACCTGATCCTGGGTCTGACGCTGCTGTCGTATGCCGTGAACGTGTTTTTGTTCGCCAGCGGCCGGCTGGCGGTGAACCGCGCGCCGATCGTCGGCGACGGGCCGGCCACGCTGGCCGACTACGCCGACCCGCTACCGCAGGCGCTGGTGCTGACGGCCATCGTGATCGGTTTCGGCATGACCGCGCTGCTGACGGCGGTGGCGGTCGGCGCCAGGCGCAAGGCCGGTGACGACCACGTCGACGCCGGCCGGCCGGAGGAGCCATGACGCACTGGCTGATCGCACCGATCGTGCTGCCGCTGGCGACCGCCGCCGCGCTGTTGGCGCTCGGCCGCCGGCGGCCGGCCTGGCAATTGCCGGTCAACCTGCTGGCCACGGCGGCGCTGGTGGCGATCAGCGGCGGCCTGTTGGCGCTGGCCGACGACGGCCTGGTGCAGGTGTACCGGCTCGGCGACTGGCCGGCGCCGTTCGGTATCGTGCTGGCGCTCGACCGCCTGGCGGGGCTGCTGCTGGCGCTGACCGCCGGACTGGCGCTGGTCGCGCTGCTGGCGGCAGCGCCGCGCTGGCACCGGCGCGGGGCGTTCTTTCACCCCGTGTTTCAGGTGCAACTGGCGGGACTGGCGGGCGCGTTTCTGACCGGCGATCTGTTCAACCTGTTCGTGTTTTTCGAGGTGCTGCTGATCGCCTCCTACGGCTTGCTGCTGCACGGCGGCGGCAAGGCGCGCCTGCACGCCGGCCTGCATTACGTGACGCTGAACCTGGTCGGTTCGGCGCTGTTCCTGCTGGCGCTCGGCCTGCTGTATGGCGCGCTCGGCACGCTGAACATGGCCGACCTGGCGGTCAAGGCGGCACAGGCGGCGGACGCCGACCTGGCCCTGCTGCACAACGCCGGCCTGTTGCTGCTGGTGGTGTTCGGGCTCAAGGCGGCGGTGCTGCCGCTCGGCCTGTGGCTGCCGACCACCTACAGCGCCGCCAGCGCGCCGGTGGCGGCGCTGTTCGCCATCATGACCAAGGTCGGCATCTACGCCATCGTGCGCGTGTTCTCGCTGATTTTCGTCGGCGAGCGGCTGGCGCTGGCGCAGCCGCTGCTGCTGGCGCTCGGGCTGTTCACGGTGGTGGCGGCCAGCCTGGGCGCGCTGGCCGCCGGCAGCCTGGCGCGCCTGGCCGGTTACCTGACGCTGGTGTCGGCCGGCACGCTGCTGGCGACGCTCGGCCTGGCGACGCCCGGCGCGCTCGGCGCGGCGCTCTACTACCTGCCGCAGTCCACGCTGGCCGTGGCGGCGCTGTTCTTGCTGACCGAACTGGTCGCCCGCCAGCGCGGCGCGCTTCGCGACACGCTCAAGCCCGGACCGGCGCCACGCCAAACGGCGCTGCTGGGCGGCCTGTTCCTGCTGGCGGCGGTGACCCTGGCGGGGCTGCCGCCGCTGTCGGGCTTCGTCGGCAAGCTGCTGATCCTGCGCAGCGCGATCGACCAGCCGGGCGCCGCCGCGCTGTGGGCGGTGCTGCTGCTATCGGGTCTGTTGCTGGTGGTCGCCTTCAGCCGCGCCGGCAGCCAGCTGTTCTGGAAGGTGTCACCGGCTCTGCCCGGCGCGCGGCATTCGGCGCTGGCACTGCTGCCGGCCGGCCTGTTGCTGGCCGCCTGCCTGGCGCTGGCACTGGCGGCCGCGCCGGTGCAGCGCCTGACCGAGGCCACTGCCGCCCAACTGCACGCACCCGCCGCCTACGTGCAGGCGGTGCTGGGCGGCCAGCCGGCGCCGGCGCCATGAAGCGCCTGTTGCCCCAACCGCTGCTCAGCGCCAGCCTGCTGGCGCTGTGGCTGCTGCTGAACAACTCGCTGACGCCGGCGCAGCTGCTGCTCGGCGCGCTGCTGGCCTGGCTGCTGCCGGCCATCACGGCACCGTTCTGGCCGCAGCCGGTGCGCCTGCGCCGGCCGCTGCTGGCGCTGCGGCTGCTGGCGCGGGTGCTGGTGGATATCGTGGTCGCCAACCTGGAGGTGGCGCGGCGCATTCTGGGGCCCGAGTCGGCCCTCACGCCGTGCTTCGTGTGGGTGCCGCTCGACATCGGCCAGCCGTGGGGCATCGCCGCCCTGGCCGGCATCATCACGCTGACGCCGGGCACGGTATCGGCGCAGCTGACCGCCGATCGGCGTTTCCTGCTGGTGCATGCCTTGAACGAAACCGATCCGCAAGCCTTGGTGGCGACCATCAAAGCCCGTTACGAGCGCCCGCTGATGGAGATTTTCACGTGACCGCGGTCGACACCGCCCTGCCCTGGGCGGCCGGCATGCTGGTGCTGGCCATGTTGTTGAACCTGTGGCGGATGCTGCGCGGACCGGACCTGCCGGACCGCATCCTGGCGCTCGACACGATCTATATCAACGCCCTGGCGCTGGTCATGCTGCTGGGGATTCGCTTTCGCAGCAGCCTGTACTTCGAGGTGGCGCTGGTGATCGCGGCGCTCGGCTTCATTGGCACGGTGGTGCTGGCGCGCCACGTGCTGCGCGGGGAGAGCATCGAATGAGCGCCGCGCTCGATTACCTGATCGCCGCGCTGCTGCTGATCGGCGGCGGCTTCGCGCTGCTGGGGTCGTTTGGCCTGGCGCGCTTTGGTGATTTTTACAAACGCCTGCACGGGCCGACCAAGGCCACCACGCTCGGCGTGGGCTGCATCCTGATCGGCTCGGTGCTGACGCACAGCCGGCTGCGGCCGGGACTGAGCGTGCACGAGCTGTTGATCACGGTGTTTTTGTTCATCAGCGCGCCGGTCAGTGCCCATTTGCTGATCAAGGCGGCGCTGCACCGGGACCGGCAAAACCCGCCGCCGCCCGAGCCGCGACGAGGTGGGGAGCCGCCGAACAGCGGCGCACCCCCGCGGCGCGCGCCATGAAGCAGGGGCACGTCATGGATTCATGCCGGGCATTGCAACCCGGGCCGGGCCGCCCACTGCTCGGCGTAAAATCCGGCGCCCATCCGATCTCCCGCAGGACCTGCCCGTGACCACCTCCCGCAAGCTCGGCCAGCGCGGCCTCGACAAGGTGTCGCGCATTCCGGTCAAGGTGGAGCCGGTCGGCGCCCCGCTGCGCAAGCCGGACTGGCTGCGCGTGCGCCTGCCGGCGAGCCCGAACTTCCAGCGCGTGAAAACGCTGCTGCGTAGCAACGCCCTGCACACGGTGTGCGAGGAAGCGTCCTGCCCCAACATCGGCGAGTGCTTCAGCAAGGGCACCGCCACGTTCATGATCATGGGCCACAAGTGCACGCGCCGCTGCCCGTTCTGCGACGTGGCGCACGGCGCCCCGGACCCGCTGGACCAGACCGAACCCGCGCACCTGGCCGATGCCGTGGCGACGCTGGGCCTCAAGTACGTCGTCATCACGTCGGTGGACCGGGACGACCTGCCGGACCGCGGCGCCGGGCACTTCGCCGCCTGCATCCGCGCCGTGCGCGAGCGCTCGCCGGCCACCACCATCGAGGTGCTGGTGCCGGACTTTCGCCACCGCATCGACGTGGCGCTCGAGATTCTGGCCAGCGCGCCGCCGGACGTGTTCAACCACAACATCGAGACCGTACCGCGCCTGTACGCCGCCGCCCGGCCGGGCGCCGACTACGCGGGCTCGCTGGAATTGCTGAAGCGCTGCAAGGCACTGCTGCCGGATCTGCCGACCAAGTCCGGCCTGATGCTGGGCCTTGGCGAGACCGACGACGAAGTGCTGGCGGTGATGGCGGACCTGCGCGCGCACGGCGTCGACATGCTGACCATCGGCCAGTACCTCGCGCCCTCGCCGCACCACCTGCCGGTGCGCCGCTACGTGCCGCCGGAAACGTTCGCGGAGCTGGCCGCGCGCGGGCGCGCGATGGGCTTTGTGAACGTCGCCAGCGGCCCGCTGGTGCGCTCGTCCTACCACGCCGACCTGCAGGCCGCCGGCCACGCCGTAGCCTGAGATGGAGTTCTACGCCGTCAAAACGCTGGCGGCGCTGCTGAAACCGCCCGGCCTTCTGGCGCTGCTGCTGATCGGCGTCGCGCTGCTCGCCCGCCGCCGGCCGCGGCTGGCACGCGGCATCGGCCTTGCCGGGGCGGCGCTGGTGTCGGTGTTGTCCTGCGGACGCGTGGCCGATGCGCTGCTCGATTCGCTGAGCCGCTACCCGCCGCTTGGCGCCCAAGGTCTGCGCACGGCGCAGGCCATCGTCATCCTCGGCGCCGGGGCGCAGCGTGATCTTGCGGACTACGGCGGGGGCACGGTGTCGGCGCTCACGCTCGAACGCCTGCGCTACGGTGCGCTGCTGGCCAAGGAAAGCGGCCTGCCGGTGCTGGTCACCGATGGGGCACTGGAAGGCCGTCAGCCTGGCGCCGCGTACATGGCCGAGACCCTGCTCGACTGGGGCGTGCGGGCGCGCTGGGTGGAAGGCAGCGCGCTGACCACCTACGACAACGCCCGCTACGCGCGCGACCTGCTGGCGGCAGGCGGCATCGACCGCATCGCACTGGTCAGCCACGCCTGGCACCTGCCGCGGGCGGTGGCGATTTTCGAGCGCGTCGGCTTCACGGTGCTGCCGGCACCGACACTGGTGCCGGCGGCTCGGCGCTTCGATGCGCTCGACTGGCTGCCCGACGCGCCGGCGCTCGCGCGCTCGGCAATCGCGCTGCACGAGTACCTCGGCGGCGCCTGGTACCACCTGCGTTACCGCCGCCCATGACGGTTCCGGTGCAACCCGCCGCCACCGTGGCGCCGCTGCGCGACGGCCCGCACGGACTCGAGGTGCTGCTGCTCAAGCGCAGCCCGACGCTGGTGTTCGCGCCGGGCGCGTGGGTGTTTCCGGGCGGCCGCGTGGACCCGGCCGATCACCGCCAGGGCGCCGATCGCGCGCCGCGTCTGGCCGCGGTGCGCGAGGCGGCCGAGGAAGCCGGCCTGCTGCTCGACCCCGACGCGCTGGTGGAAGTGGCCCACTGGACCACGCCGCCCGGGCAACCGCGCCGCTACGCGACGTGGTTTTTCGTGGCCGACGCCAACCGCTGCGGCGGCGTGCGCGTCGACGGCTCGGAAGCCGTCGATTACCGCTGGCTGACCCCGGCCGACGCGCTCGCCGCCGGGCGCCAGCACGAGCTCACGCTGATCCGGCCGACCATCGCCACGCTGACCGAACTGCTGGATTTTCCCGACGTGGCAACGGTGCTGGCGGGCTTTGCCGCCCGCCGCGCCACCCATCACCTGCCCCGCCCGTGAGCGCGGTCCGGCCCGCCGTCACTTGCCGCCGGGCTTGGGCGCCGGCGTGGACTGCCAGGCGGTGAGCTTCCAGGCGCCCGCCTCCTGCACGTAGACGGCGGTGTAGAGCACCTCGGCCTCGAGCGGCTTGCCGTCCAGCACCACCGCCACGCGGTTGCTGCCGGTCAGCAGCGCCACCTGCGGCGCGAGCACCCGCACCTGCCGCTCGAGCGGCGTGATGTTGACGTATTTCATGGCGCCGCCGACGGCGGACTGCACGTAGGCCGCGCGGTCCTGGGTGAGGCCATTGGCGTGCACGTAGTGCAGCTCCTGCGCCAGCGTGGCGTCGAGCGCCGAGCGGTCGGCGGCGATCAGCGCCGCCAGGCGCGCGCCGTCCGCGGCCAGCACGTCCTCCGCGGTGTCCGCAAACGCGCTGGCACCGCATAGCAGCGCCAGCGCAAAGCCGAGCGCGCGCGCCATCACGCGGCCCTCGGCAGGCGCACGAGCGCGAGCAGCGCCAGCGCGGTGGTGATGCCTTCGTAAATCGCGGCGCCCGGATTGGCGCCAGCCGGGCCGTGCATGCCCATGGCGATGCAGCGCGTGAGCACCAGGCCACCCATCACCAGGGCGATGGCCACCAGTCCCGGCCGGGTCCAATCCCGCCGCGACCCGGCCAGCAGACAGAACAGCCCGAAACCGGCCTGCAGTCCGCCGTACATGGCGCGGATTTCAACCATGCCCGCAGCCGCCTCGAGGCCGTAGCCGGTAAAGCGACCGGCAACCTCCACCGGGTACAGAAAACACGCAATGGCATAGCCGAAAAAGGAAATGCCGGTCACGATGAGCACGAATCTTGCCAAGGCCATCTGCATCCTCCTCCCTGTTGGAAATGCCGAAAAATTCCGTCCCTGGATTTTTTCAGCTCGCCGCGGCGCGGCTCACGCCTTGCTGATGCCGGGGCATCCTGCCCCGGGCGACCAGCACTGAACAAATCGGCGCTTCTGAATGCCTGGGCTACCGCCTCAGTTACGGTAACCCGAGTCGTGGCGGTCCAGCCAACGCATCGTCTTTGCCTGCTTTCGCGTCGACTACCACTGGCGCGCCAAGTCGGACGCGTTTTTCGGCCACTACCGGCACACGCTGCGGCGCCACGGCGACGACTGGCGCATCGCGCGCCAGAAGATCAGCGTGCTGAACGATTACATCCCCACCCTGCTCGACTTTTATCTGGTGTAAGCCCATGAGTGCAGTCCTCAAAACGCCTTTTTGCGAGCGGCTCGGCATCGAGCTGCCGGTGGTGCTGGCCGGCATGGGTGGCGTGTCGTGGCCGAAGCTGGTAGCCGCCGTCAGCAACGCCGGCGGGCTAGGCGTGTACGGCGCCGCGGGCCTCGAACCCGAGCAGATCCGCGCGCACATCCGCGAGATCAAATCGCTCACCGACAAACCGTGGGCGCTCGATCTTTTGGTGCCGATGCCGGGCGTGTTCGATGCGCAGATCGACGTGATGCTGGAAGAAGGCTGCCCGATCTTCCTGTCCGCGCTCGGCGTGCCGACCGAGCTGTTGCCGCGGCTGCGCGATGCCGGCATGAAGATCGGCGCCATGGTCGGCGCGCCCAAGCACGCCAAGAAAGTGGCCGCCGCCGGGGTCGACTTCATGGTCGCCCAGGGCACCGATGCCGGCGGGCACACCGGCAACATCGGCACCTTCAGTCTGATTCCGCAGGTAGTGGCGGTGGCCGGCGACACGCCGGTGCTGGCGGCGGGCGGCATTGCGCACGGCAGCCAGCTGGTGGCGGCGCTCGCCATGGGCGCGCAGGGCGTGGTGATGGGCACGCGCTTCATCGCCAGCGACGAGGCGCACGCGCTCGATTCGTGGAAGCAGCGCATCGTCGCCGCCGAGGCCAGCGACACCACGCTCACGCGCTGCTACAGCGGGAAACAAATGCGCGGCTTTCGCAACCAGTACACCGACTCCTGGGTCGGGCGCGAGGCCGAGATCCTGCCCTTCCCGCAGCAGATGGAGGTGTCGCTGCGCGAGGGCGTGCTCGACATGTTCGGCACCAGCGACGATCCCGACCGCGGCTGCCTGCCGACCGGCCAGAGCTGCGGCGGCGTGCACGACGTGAGGCCCGCCGCCGCCATCGTGCGCGATTTCATGGCCGAGGCCGAAGCGGCACTACGGAAGCTCAGGCCCGTCTAGCGTTACCGCCCGAGGCAGGATGCCGCGGCGTGAATGAAGGGCAGAACCCCTCGATTCGCGCCGCGCGACCGCCTATTCCGATTTCGGCGCCAGCGACAAGGGCCGGCTGAACACCAGCGGCGGCGGCTCGTCCTTATCCTTGGGTTGTTCCTTGAGGGCGAATTTCTGTGCGTCCTTGGCCAACTGCGCCGCCGCACCGTCCTCGTCGAGCTTGATCAGCAGGCGCAGATCGTTCGGCGAGTCGGCGTTGGCGATCGCCTCTTCGTAGCTGATGGCGCCTTCCTTGTACAGCGCGAACAGCGCCTGGTCGAACGTGCGCATGCCAAGCTCGTTCGAACGCGCCATGACCGGCCTGATCTCGTGGATGGCACCCTTGCGTATCAGATCGCTGATGAGCGGACTGGCCAGCATCACCTCCACCGCCGCCCGCCGGCTCTTGCCGTCCACGGTCGGCAGCAGGCGCTGCGAGACGATGGCCTTGAGGTTCAGCGACAGATCCAGAAACAACTGCTGACGCCGCTCCTCCGGAAAGAAATTGATGATGCGGTCCAGCGCCTGGTTGGCATTGTTGGCGTGCAGCGTGGCCAGGCACAGGTGGCCGGTCTCGGCAAACGCGATGGCGTGCTCCATGGTCTCGCGGGTACGGATCTCGCCGATCAGGATCACGTCCGGCGCCTGACGCAGGGAGTTCTTGAGCGCGTCTTCGAAGGTCAAGGTGTCCACGCCCACCTCGCGCTGGGTGACGATGCAGCCGGCGTGGTCGTGCAGGTACTCGATCGGGTCTTCGATGGTGATGATGTGACCGGTGCTGTTGCGGTTGCGGTAGCCCACCATGGCCGCCAGTGTGGTCGACTTGCCGGTGCCGGTGCCGCCCACAATCAGCGCCAGGCCGCGCTTGATCATGGCGATGTCGCGCAGCACCAACGGCACTTGCAGTTCTTCCAGGGTCGGAATCTTGGTTTCGATCTTGCGCACCACCATGCCGACGCTGCCGCGCTGGACGAAGGCACTGACCCGAAAGCGCCCGATGCCGCGCGCCGAGATGGCGAACTGGCACTCGAAGGTGTTCTCGAGCTGTGTGCGCTGGCGCTCGTTCATGACGCTGTAGCACAGGTCACGCGCCTGCTCGGCGCTGAACTTCCCCTCACAGGCCGGGCGTATCACGCCGTGGGTCTTGATGCTGGGCGCCACCCCGGCGGTCACGAACAGGTCAGACGCGTTCTGCTCGACCATCATCTGCAGCAGGGTGGCGAAATCGATCACGGCGGACTCCGGGGTCGGATGGGGACCGTCAGCGGAACAGATCCTTGTTGACGGCGCGCGCGGCGGCGTCTTCGCGGCTGATCTTGCGG
>NZ_JAQVGQ010000096.1 GCF_028696615.1 Immundisolibacter sp.
AGACTGGCGTGGTACGGGTCGCGCGTATTTTCGGCGTACAGCTTCCAGTTGCCGGCCACGTACTGGCGCTGGTCACCCAGCACCTTGATCGGCCGGCGCATGATGCGGTCAATGGCCTGGCGCGGCATCGGCCCCAAATAGTCCTGCAGTGCCTCGACCGTGTCCGAGAAAGTCGCGAACACCAGCCCGGCATGGGCGTCGACACGCAGCTTCTGCAGGCCGTGCTGCTTCATGTCGAAGTCGGCCGGCATGCCACCTTGACCGTTCAGGCCACGCCGGAAAGGCACGCCGATCAGGTTGCCCTTCAGGTCGTAGGCCCACTGGTGGTAGACGCATAGGTGGTTTTGCACATTGCCGCGCAGCTCGCGGCAAATGGCGGCACCACGGTGCGCGCAGCGGTTGACGTAGGCGTAGATGGAGCCGTCCTCGGCGCGGCTGACCACTACCGGGGTGTCGCCGACGAACGTCGCCTTGTAATCGCCGGCATTGGGGATCTCGGCCTCCAACGCGACGAACGACCAGTGGTCGCCGCGAAAAATGCGCTGCTGTTCCAGCTCATAGACGGCCGGATCGGTAAACACGCCGTAGGGGACGCGGCTGCCGCCGGCCACCGGCCAGCGCAGATGGCTCAGGGCGGGTTCGCGGATGGCATTCATTGGGGGAGTCTCCGTACAGCGGCCGGCATGCACCCGGCCAGGCCACGTCAAAGCGGCGTTACGAGCAGATTGGGGATGCGATAGGTGTCGAACACGACCACCTTGCTCTTGAAGCGCAGACCGTCCGCCGTGGCCACCATGCGGTCCAGGTACTTGCCGGCGTTGAAGACGTGAGTGTCGCCTTCCACCAGGGTCTGCAGCACCACGTAGTTGCTCTGCACGAGCAGTTCGCCGCGCTCGACGCCCTTCACGTTGACGTTACTGAGCACGTGCCGGTAATAGTGCTTGGCGTAGATATTGGCGTGGCGCAACGCCACTACTCGATCCTGCAACATGCCACGACTGTCGCAGTACATGGCGCTCGTACTGAGGCCGCGGTCGGCGTTCTCACGGGAAATCACCTGATAGAGGCAATCCGGCGTGAACAAGTCCGGCCACTGCTCCAGCCGATCATCATCGATGCACTCGACGTAGTCGGCGAGTAACTTGCTGGCCTGGTAGTGCAACTCCAGCGCGGAAAGGGCGGAAAGATCGGTCATCAAATGGCCCTGCTGTACCAGGATGACCGCTCAGGCGGCGGGCCGCTCGATGCATACGTCGTCGCCGACCACATGAACCTTGTAGGTCTGCAGCGGCACCACGCAAGGGAACGCAGTCGGCTCGCCAGTACGGATGTTGAAACGGCCGCCGTGGAACGGGCATTCCACCTCGTCGCCCTCGACATAGCCATCCGTCATCCAGGCCATGCCGTGGGTGCACATGTTGTTCGAGACGTAGAACTCGCCGTCCAGGTTGTATACCGCCAGTGCCGGCAGGCCCTCGACATCCACCGCCAGCGCCTGTCCCGGCGCCACGTCCTGCGTCTTGCACAGCTTGATCAGATCAGACATGTCTTCCCCATAACGTAACCGGCGGCAGGCGCACACCGCCCGCCGCGCATATCGTCAGGCCGCCGCCGGCTTCACAGCCGCGTGCGACGCGCCGTTTCCAAACACGAACGCCGGCCGGAACACGTAGATCATGGCCGGGATCAGCAGCAACGAGGTCACCGCCGACACCGACAGCCACAGCGCCATCAACAGACCCATTTCGGCCTGGAACTTGAGCGACGACGCATACCACACCAGCACGGCGGCGATCATGGTACCGCCGGTGATCAGCACGCCCCGCCCCGCCGTCAGCAGCGAGCCACGGATCGAGGCCATCACGTCGCCGGTTTCCTCGAAGCGCTCTTTGACACCGTCGACGACGTAGAAAGCATAGTCTACGCCCAAGCCGATGCCCAGCGCAGCCACCGGCAGCGTGTTGATGTTCATGCCGATCCCCTTCCAGGCCATGAAGGCGAAGGTGATGGTGTTGGACATCACCACCAGCGGCATATAGAACAGGCCCGCCACGGTCGAGCGGTAGGCAATCGCCGACAGGACGAACAGGGTGAGCAGGGCGAGCGCGATACTCTCGACCTGTCGCGCGAACACCTCCTCGTTGACCGCCGCCAGCACGCCCACCAGGCCGCCGGCCAGCTTGTACTGGGAGTTGCCCGGCAGCGGATGGTTGTCGATGTACTCCTCGATACGCGACACGGCGGTGCGGATCGTATCGCCCTTGTGGTCGCGGAAGAACATGGTCACCGCACCGTCCTTGAAATCGGTATCCACGAAGCGGTCCATGTCACCCGGGTCGGCGCCCTGCATGTACATGAACAGCAGCTCGCCGTTGATGTCGGCGGTGGGGCCGAGCTCCTCGAAGCGGCGGTTGCCTTCGTGCAGGTTGGCGTTGACCGGGCCGATCAGGTCCACCACCGACACCGTGCCGCCGATCTGCGGCTGCGTCTCGAGATAGCGCTGGAAGTTGTCGATGTTGGTCAGCAGCTCGGGCTCCTTCATCGCGTTCGGCCCCTCGCCATCCACCACCACGAACATCTGGTCGCTGCCTTGGAAGGTGTCGTTGATGGCTTTGGCATCGACATTGTAGGGATGGTCCGGCCACAGCAGCGGCGTACCCGGCAGGGCATCGCCCACCGTCACGCGCGTGGCGTAGTAGCCGGAGCCGAGCAGGACCAGCAGGCCGATCACCACCACCGCAACCGAGCGGCGGCCCAGCACCAACGCGCCACACAAGTTCAGCAACGGGCGTAGCAGCCAACGGTTGGTGTCGACCGGAAACGCCGTCGCGTGGGGCTTGGTCACCCAGGACAGCAGGGTCGGCACCAGCACCATCGCCGAGACGGCGATGGTGCCCAGCCAGACCGCGCCCACGAAAGCGGTTTTCTGGAGCAGCGGCATCGGCATGGCCGCCACGATGGCCACGGCCACCGCGTCCACTACCACGCCCAGCATGCCCGGACGGAACAGCGCCACCAGCGCCTTGGCAGCCGCATCGCGCGGCGCATAACCGCGCTCCAGCTCGTCGTCGAACGCCGCCAACATCTGCACCGCGTGCGAAATGGCCCGCGCCGTCACCAAAAACGCCACCACGATGATCAGCGGATCGAAGTTGACCTTGAACAGGCTGGCGATACCGAGCGCCCACAGGGCACTGACCACCCCCGCCAGCATCGGCAGCAGCACACCACGCCAGGTGCGAACCGTCACGAACAGCAGCGCCGCCATGATGGCGATGGTGAGCAGGAACAGGTGGAACGTTTCGGGTAGGAAGTGCACCACCCAACCGGTCAGCAGCGGCTCGCCGACGACCCGCACGCGCACGCCATCGCCGTTGTATTTCTCGGCGATGTGCATGATGCCGTCGTACAGTTTTTCGTAGTCGATCAGCCGGTCGATGAAGTCGGCCGTCACCAGCGCCGAGCGCAGATCCGGCGATACATAGCGGCCATAGACCAACGGATTGGCCAACACCTGCTCGCGCAGCGAATCGATCTCCTGCTGATTCTTGGGCAGCTCCGGCCACATCATGGGCTTGGTTTCGATGCCCTCGGTGGACGAGTTGATGGATCGCAGCTTGCGCGACGCCAGCGAAACCACCTGGAACTGATTGATCGCCGGCACCAGATACAGGTCGTCGGTGATCTGCTTGATGCGCTGCAGAACCTTGGGCTGGAAGATGTCGCCCTGCTCGGCCTCGACCATGATCGAAACGATGTTCGGCCCACCGAAACGCTCGTTGTATTTGTCGTTGATCTCGATAAAGGGGTGACCCTTCGGCAGCAAATCGTGAAAGATCGTCCTGATCTCCACATGCGCCGCGAAATAACCGAAGACCACGGTGAGGGCCAAAATGAGCGCAGTCACGACGTTGCGATGCACGACACAGAATGCCGCGAACCGTTCGACCCGACTAACCTGTTGCATGACCTGATCCCTGCTCGAAAACTGCAATTGCGTTCAAGATCGCCGCGCAGCGGGCGTCAATGGTGCAAGCGCGGGCCGAACAATTGCCACCGCCCGGCCTCCCAGCGCCCCACATTCAATCCGACGGCAACCACGCCGTTACCATGCCGCGCCAGCGCGATGCGCCAGGCGAAATCCTGATCATTGAGCCGACCCACTTCCCAGTGACTGGCATCGGCATCGCCGCTGAGCACGACACCCTTGTCGCCGACGGCGACCCAGCGCGCCCCGGTCCATACCACGTCGAACAAGTGGCGGTCGAGACCTTCGACCGGAGCCTGCCGCCAACTGGCGCCTGCATCATCGGTGGCCAGCACCGTACCGCTGAGACCCACCGCCAAGCCGTGCTGGGCGTCACGGAACACAATCGACATCAGGCTAGGCGCCACGTTCGTTTCCCGCGCCTGCCAGGTGAGGCCATCGTCAGCGCTGCATGCCAGGCGGCCGAACTCGCCCACCACACACACAGTGCCGTCGCCGTTGAATGCGATGTCGTTCCAGGCCACGTCGTCGTCGACCTGCGTCACCCGCTGCCAGGTCTTGCCGAAATCGGACGAGCGCATGATGACGTTGATTTCCGACACCGCCCAGGCGCGGCCCTGCGGGTCCAGGCGCACGCGCAGCACCTTGCCGCTTCCCATATCCGATACCGGCAAGCTCACCGGCTGCCAGGTCTTGCCACCATCGCCGGTGATCAAGCCCTTGCCCTCGTTGGCGACCACCACTGCCCGGTCGGCGTCCCAGGCAGCGATGGACTGGAAATTGGTGTGCAGGCCGGTCTGTTGACGGAACCAAGTCTTGCCGCCGTCGTCGCTGCGGATGATCTTGCCGTCCTTGCCGACGGCCCACAGCACGTCTCCCAATGCCACCACACCCAAGAAACGATCTCGCCTCTCGATGACCGGCGGCTCGATTACCGCCCGCGGCACCTCCAGCCGCACCCGTGACAACGCCGCCAGCGCCACCACCACCAACACGGGCGACAACACCGCCCAAACCCTCGAGGTCATCGACCGCTGCGCCATTTCCATAGGCCTCGTCAAAAAACCAGAGCCAACCGGCACCCGCGCATTCCGGTGCGGATACCGCGAAAAAAAAGCCGCCGATTTGAGTGCGGCGGCCTTCGCTGATAACGCCCGGGCCGGCCGGTTCCGCCGGCCCGGGCCAAAAGCTTACTCCAACATGCGCGGCAGCGCTTCGGGCGCGTAGTCGGCGGCCTTGGCGTCCGGCGGATTGTGGTGGAAACCGGACGAGTAACCGAATGCCGTGGCGTGCAGACGCTGCACGTCGACCAGCAGCACACCGCTCACCGTCGGCCCGGTGCGGCCGTCGTCCCACTTCCAGTCCTTATAAGTGATGGACTCGGTATGCCAGTGCTCGCCCTTGCGGTCGTAGTGGTCCTGCCAGTACATCTTGGGGGCGCCCACAGTGGCGCCGAGGAACATGTGCCGCCGACTGACCAGGTGGTTGTTCTTGGGCGTGCCCTCCAGTTCCCAGACCTCGCTGACCTCATAGGCGTCAGCCTGGAAGTTCCAGTGCGGCGGCTCGTCGAGGCGCATGAACGGGTACTTGGCCTTGCCGCTGGCCTTTTCGTCGAGCGCTGGCAGGATGGAATGATTGACTCCCAGGCCCTGGCGCTTGCCGAGCAACTTCCAACCCTCGTACCAGGTCGGGTCCAGATTCAGACCGAACGTGTCGTCGAACAACAGGTCCGTTCCCTGCACCGGATCGGCCCAGGCGCCGCTCGACAGGCGGCGCACGCGCCGCAGGCTCTTCACGTAGGCATACACGTCCGGCAGCCGGCCATCGGCGTAGTTGACGGTCAACAGACCAAGACCGCGCGTATCGTTCGGATAGACGTTGATCAGCGCCTCGTACTTGGCGATGTTTTTGTCCAGCACGTATGGCTCGCTGAGGCGTCCGGACATCAAGAACCGCCGATACACCCAGCCCTGCTCTTTCTCGAGGCCTTTCTTGCCGTCGATGATCAGAAAGTTGACTGGCTGCAAATTGAGCGCATCGCCGAGCCAGCCGACGCGCAAGGCATTGTAAACCAGCTTGTAGCCGGCATCCGGATCGGCCGGGTCGAGGTCAGGAAACGGCACACCGGTGGTGTAGTTGACCAGGTGCTTGCCGGCATCGAGGCTCGCCTGACCCTTGTACTTTTCGGTCAATTCGAGCAGCCCGGACGCCATTGCGGCCGGCTTGGCCTTGACCAGCTTCATCTGCCAGCCAAATTCGCGGATCATCTTCTCCTGTTGGCCCACCAGCAGGCTGCGGATCGGCTTGCCTTCAAGGGTCTTGTCGAGTAATCCGTCAATGGTTGCCGCGCTCAGCAGCGTGCCTTCGGGCACTTCTTCCGCCGGCGCCGGCCCGGCCACGGCCAGACCAGCCATCAAACCGCTGACCGCCAGCAGGCGGGACAAATCTATCTTCAACATCCTGTAGATCCTCACTCCGATTGATGTCATCGTCGCTTCGGCCGCCGGCAGCTGCCGGCGGCCGAAAACTTACTGCCCGAAGGCCCTCCAGTTTTCTTTAGAACTGGTAGGTAATGCGCGCCACCAGCTGGTCGCGGTTCGACAGCGTGCCGAGCAGGCGCGCGTCGTTGCGGTCACTGCCGGTCATGCCGAGATTGGTGGTCTCGGTATGGGCCGGGAAGAACAGGTCGGCTTCCAAGCGTACCCGCCAGTGGTCACCGTACTGCAGGTCCAGCGACGGAATGACGAACGAGTCGAAGCTGCCCAGGTCCACACCCACGGCAATGCCCGGCGTCACGGTGTCGTACTTGTACGGGAACGTGAAGGCGTTGGTGAGGATGGTCTGGTGCTCGCGCCGCGCAGCACCGAAGCCGAAGCTCTCGACGATGTCGTCGTCACGGTCGTAGTTCATCACCCAGGTGTCGAACAGCTGCGCGGTCCAGAACGCCGGCCGCGAGGTGCCCAACGCGTTCATGGTCCAGTTGAGGTTCTTGTCCACACCCAGCATGATCTTCAGGGTGTCCTTCTCGACGATGTCGGCCAGGCCCGGCACCGACAGGCTGGCGCCCACCGGCGCTCCACCCGAAGTGACGCCGCCTGCACCCGGCCGGTAGCCACTGGCCGGGTTATGCGGGTCGTTCAGCAGCGTGATTCCGGGGAAAAATGGCAAGCCGCCACTGTTGGCGCTGACCCCGCTCAAGAACGAGAACAGATCGACGTAGGTGTCGGTGCCGGTGTTGTACGGCTTGTTGGGCGTGAACGCCAGCTCGCCGCGCAGCACCGAGTCCAGCAGGCCGGAGTAGGCGTTGAAGGTGAAGCCGTAGGTTTCGATCTTCGGGAAAATCAGCTCGGTGAGGCGGTAGTTGCCACCCTCCCACTGGCCGAAGTTGGTGGTGCCACCCAGTAGCGGGTTGCGCACCACCAGACCGTCGGTGCTCAGGCCGCGGTAGTAGGCGAACGAGTACCCCACCTGCTTGAAGGTGCCCGACCAGCGGAAGCCGTAGTTGGGATCGTCCTCGTCGGCGCCGTTGTGGTGGTAATTGTAGGGACCGATCAGCGAGCTGGTCACGCCCGCGCCCGCCCAGGGCACCGGTGCCCAGCGGCCGCCATTGATGGGGCCCGAGTCGCCGATGTCGTCGCCGGCATCCCAGCCCGGCCGGTAGATCAGCTGCAGCGAGCCCGCCAACTCCGGCACGTCGATGGTGACGTTGCCCAGGATCAGCGGCTTGCGCAGCTCCTCGTTTTCGAGCTCGAGGAAGGAACGCCAGCGCAGGTCGTAGCCGTGGATGATGTCCATGGCGCGGAAGAAGTCCGTCTCGCCCCACACCACCTGCTGCTTGCCAAGCTTGAAGTGCATGCGATCGGTGACGTTGAACGTCACGTACATCTCGCGCAACTCCGTGGAGTCGTAGTCCTCCAGGAGCAGGTCATCCTGCGTGCCAGCGCCCAGGCCCGGGTGGTCGGCCGGAAAACAGGTCACCACGGCACACGGCAGGCCGGCGCCGGTCAACAGGGCATTCATGTTCGCCCCGTTGAAAGCTCCGGCGTTGGCGAACACGCCCTGATCGATCAGGCTCGGGATGGCTGGCCCCGGCACGCCCAGGTAACCGCCGATGATCCCGGCACCACCCGCCCCCAGCGTCACATAGGCCGGCGTTTTTTTGCTGGCGTTCTGCAGGCCGCGCTCGTAGCTGGTGCGCGTCTCGCGCGCGATGCGGCCGACGCCGGCGATCTGGAATGGCCCAAAATCTGCCGAGGCTTCCAGCTTGCCGCTGTGGCGCCACATGGACAGCTCACCCTGGCCGCCGAAGTTGTCGCCGATCGACGTCAGCCCCAGCGGGTCCGGCGAGCCCTTGGGCTCGAACTCGTTGCTGTCCTGCAGGTTCATCGACAGGTGCTCGCGGATGTAACCGGAGTACTCGAACTCCACCGCCCGGGCCATGCCCGGCGCCAGCACGGCGGATCCGAGCAGGGCGATCACACCGGCCGGCAGGGTCGCACGGACCCACTTCATGTGTTGCGCTTGCATTTGGGTTGTCCCTCCCGAAAGTCGAGTCATGGCGGGCGCCTGCTGGCGCCAGTCGCTCCCCCTCAATGCCGCCGGTTCGGCGGCCTCCCCATGCACCCGCAAACCACGGGCGCATGGAAACTTGCGCTCGATCAGACCATGCGCAGCACGGGCTTGAGCGTGCTGCCGGCCTCGGAATCCGCGGCCGCCTGGTTGATCTGGTCGAGGCTGTAGAACTTGATCAGCTTGTCGAACGGAAACCGGCCCTGCTTGTACAGCTCGATCAGACGCGGGATGAACACGTCCGAGTTGCTGTCGCCCTCGATGATGCCGCGCAGGGTGCGGTTAAACAGCATGAAGTTGACGTCGATGCTGACCGTGGTGCCCATGGCCGGTGCGCCGACGATGCCACCGACGCCGCCCATGCCTAGGCTGAACACCGCCCCTTCCAGCACCTTGGGGTTACCGGTGGTCTCCAGCATGTAGGGCACGCCACGGCCGCCGGTGATTTTTTGAATTTCTTCCACCGGGTTGCACTGCATGCCGTTGATAACGTGCGTGGCGCCGAGCTGCTTGGCCAGCTCGAGGCGGTTGTCCTTGATGTCGACGCAGATGATGGTGGTGCAGTTGGCCACCACCGCGCCCATGACGGCGCTCAGGCCCACGGCACCGGCACCAAAAATGGCGATGGCGCTGCCGGCCGGTGGATCGAGCGC
>NZ_JAQVGQ010000097.1 GCF_028696615.1 Immundisolibacter sp.
GGCCGATGGCCAAGAATCCGCGCTGTTTTCACCCAGTCCAAGCCCCGCATGGCCAAGATCCTGTTGTTGCACGGCCCGAACCTGAACCTGCTGGGGCGCCGCGAGCCGTCCATCTATGGCCACGACACACTGGCGGACATCGACGCCCGCGCCGCAGCGCAGGTCACCGCCGCCGGGCACGACATCGTCTGCCGGCAGAGCAACGCCGAGCACCAACTGATCGACTGGGTGCAGGCCGCGCCGGCGGACGGCGTCGGCTTCATCGTCATCAACCCCGGCGGCTACACGCACACCAGCGTGGCGCTGCGTGACGCGCTGGCGGCCGTGGCGTTGCCGTTCATCGAAGTGCATTTGTCGAACGTCGCGGCGCGCGAGCCGTTTCGTCGGCATTCGTATTTTTCCGATCTGGCGGTCGGCACCATCACGGGTCTTGGCGCGCTCGGCTACGAGCTGGCGCTGACCGCGGCGCTGCGCCGGCTGGGCGCTTGAGGCCATGCGCCGGACGCAGCGGCGCCCCGAATCTCACCATCAAGGACACCCATGGACATCCGCAAGATCAAGAAGCTCATGGAGCTGGTGGAGCAATCCGGCATCAACGAGCTCGAGGTGCGCGAGGGCGAGGAATCGATCCGCCTGAGCAAGGCGCCGGCCGGCGTGGTGATGGCGCCGGTGGCCGCGCCGGCCGCCGCACCGGTCGCCCCGGCGGTATCCGCCGCACCCGCCGCCGCGCCGACGCCTGCCCTGCCCGCCGGGCACGTGCTGACCGCGCCGATGGTCGGCACCTTCTACCGCGCGCCCTCGCCGGACAGTCCGCCGTTCGTCGAGGTGGGCAAAACCGTGTCCGCGGGTGACGTGGTCTGCATCATCGAGGCCATGAAGCTGATGAACCAGATCGAGGCCGACAAGGCCGGCGTGGTGGCCGCCATCCTGGTCGAGGACGGCCAGCCGGTGGAGTTCGGCCAGCCGCTGATGATCATCGCCTGACGGGCCGGCGCATGTTCTCCAAAGTGGTGATCGCCAACCGCGGCGAGATTGCGCTGCGCGTGCTGCGCGCCTGCCGGGAGCTGGGCATCGGCACGGTGGCGGTGCACTCCACCGCCGACCGCGACCTGATCCATGTGCGCCTGGCGGACGAATCGGTCTGCATCGGCCCGCCGGAACCCGCCAAGAGCTACCTCAACATCCCGGCCATCATCGCCGCCGCCGAGGTCACCGACGCCGAGGCCATCCACCCCGGTTACGGCTTTCTGTCCGAGAACGCGCAGTTCGCCGAAAGCGTGGAGCGCAGCGGCTTCGTGTTCATCGGCCCGCGCGCGGACACCATCCGCCGCATGGGCGACAAGCTCGAGGCGATCGCGCTGATGAAGGAGCTCGGCGTGCCGACGGTGCCGGGCTCGGGCGGGCCGCTCGGCGACGACGAGGCCGAGAACCAGCGCATCGCGGCCAGCATCGGCTACCCGGTGCTGATCAAGGCGGCCGGCGGCGGCGGCGGGCGCGGCATGCGCGTGGTGCACACCGAGGCGGCGCTCGGCGGCGCCATCGCCACCACCCGCCGCGAGGCCGGCGCCGCGTTCGGCAACGACGTCGTCTACATGGAGAAATACCTCGCCCAGCCGCGCCACATCGAGTTCCAGGTGCTCGGCGACGGCGAGGGGCAGGCCATTCACTTGGGCGAGCGCGACTGCTCCATCCAGCGCCGCCACCAGAAGGTGATCGAGGAAGCCCCGGCGCCCGGCATCACGCCCGAGCAGCGCCTTCGCATGGGCGAGCTGTGCGCGAAGGTGTGCCGCCAGATTCGCTACCGCGGCGCGGGGACGTTCGAGTTCCTGTACGAAAACGGCGAGTTCTATTTCATCGAGATGAACACGCGCATCCAGGTGGAGCACCCGGTGACCGAGGCGGTGACCGGCGTCGATCTGGTGCGCGAGCAGCTGCGCATCGCGGCCGGACTCGGCCTCAGTTACCGACAGGAAGACATCGCCTGGCGCGGGCATGCCATCGAGTGCCGCATCAACGCCGAGGATCCCGCCACTTTCGCGCCCTCACCGGGACGGGTGACGCAGTTCCATGCGCCGGGCGGGCCGGGCATCCGCTTCGACTCGCACCTGTACGACGGCTACGTGGTGCCGCCGTACTACGACTCGATGGTCGGCAAGCTGATCGCGCACGGTGCCGATCGCGACATCGCGCTCGCCCGCGTGCGCACGGCGCTGCAGGAGCTGATCGTGGATGGCATCAAGACCAACACGCCGCTGCACCTGCGGTTGGTGGAAGAAGGCGATTTTCGCCGCGGCGGCGTCAGCATCCACTATCTGGAAAGGCTGCTGGCGAACGGTTGACGGGAGCCTTCAGCCGGGCGGCGGCAGTTCCAGCAACTCGCCGGGCTCGATGCGCCGCCCGGCGAGGAATTCCCGAGCGCTGAGCATGCGCCCGCCCTCGGCCTGCAGCGCGGTCAGCAGCAGGCTGCCCTCGCCGCAGGCCACCTCGACGCCTGGCGCACCGGCGGCCAGCACCTGCCCCGGCGCGCCGCGGCCGGCCAGCACGCACGCGCCGCCGACGCGCAGGCGCTGGCCGCGCCACAGCGTCCAGGCGAGCGGCGCGGGATTGAACGCCCGCACCGCCCGCTCGAGGACCGCGGCCGGCTGCGCCCAGTCGAGCTGCGCCTCGCGCTTGTCGATCTTGGCCGCATAGCAAGCGCCTTCGGCCGGCTGCGGCCGCGCCACCGCAGTGCCGCGTTCGAGATCGGCCACCACCTCGCACAGCGCCTGCGCGCCGAGTGCGGCGAGCCGCTCGCGCAGGCTGCCGGCGGTATCGTCCGGGCGGATCGGTTCCCGGCGCGCCAGAAACACCGGCCCGGTATCGAGCCCGGCGTCCATCTGCATGATGCACACGCCGGTTTCGGCATCGCCGGCCAGCAGCGCGCGCTCGATCGGCGCGGCGCCGCGCCAGCGCGGCAGCAGCGAGCCGTGCACGTTGAGCGCGCCCAGGCGCGGCACGGCGAGAATGGCCGGCGGCAGGATGAGGCCGTAGGCCACCACCACCAGCAGATCGGGCGCCAGTGCGGCCAGTTGCGACGCCGCCTCAGGGGTGCGCAGCCTCGGCGGCTGGCGGACTTCGATGCCGGCCTCTAGCGCCGCCTGCTTGACCGCCGAGGCGGCCAGCTTGCGCCCACGCCCGGCCGGCCGATCCGGCTGCGTGTACACGGCCACCACGCGGTGCCCGGCCGCCAGCAAAGCCTTCAGGCTCGGCACGGCGAACGGCGCCGTGCCGGCAAACACGATGTTCAGACGCGGGTCTCTTCGCGCTGACGCTTGCCGGCCTTCTTGCGCAGGCGGTCCTGCTTCAGGCGCGACAGATAGTCCACGAACAGCTTGCCGTCGAGGTGATCGATCTCGTGCTGCACGCACACGGCGAGCAGGCCGTCGGCGTCCATTTGCTGCGCCTGCCCGTCGCGGTCGAGGTAGCTCACCGTGACCCGCTCGGCCCGCTCGACCTCCTCGAACACGTCGGGCACCGACAGGCAGCCTTCCTCGCATACCTGCACGCCGTCGCGGGCGACGATCCTGGGGTTGATCAACACCTGCAACCGGTCGCGCTCGGCGCTGAGGTCGATCACCACCACGCGCTTGGCCACGCCGACCTGGGTGGCGGCCAGGCCGATGCCCTTGGCGGCGTACATGGTCTGCGCCATGTCGTCGATGAACTGGCGCAGCTGCGCGTCGACGGCGTCTACCGGCTGTGCCTTCTCGCGCAGGCGCGGGTCGGGATAGGTGAGGATTTGCAGCAGGGCCATGGAATTGGAGCGACGGGCATCTGGGCTACACTGCGCCGGCCTCGGGCAGGTGCCTCAAGGAGGCCGCCCACGGGCCGATCAACAGCCTGCCAGGCGGCCCGATCACGGCTCGGGCGCGCACCCATCATACCGGTCGGAACTCGCCCATGACCAGACTATGCCGCTCCCTGTTCGCCCTGCTGGCGGTGTGGCCACTGCTGGCCGGTGCCGAGCAACTGGAACTGCGTCCGGATCACCCGGATGTCTATGTGGTGCAGCGTGGCGACACCTTGTGGGACATTGCCGGCCGCTTCCTGGACAAGCCCTGGCGCTGGCCCGAGTTGTGGGGCGTCAACCCGCAGATCGCCGATCCCAATCTCATTTATCCCGGTGACCGCTTGCGACTGGTGATGACCGCCGACGGCCCGCGCCTGGTACGCGATGGCCAGGGCGGCGGCCCGGGCCGGCTGTCGCCACAAGTCCGCGCCACCCCCCTCGACAACGCGGTGCCGCCCATCCCCTTGGAATACGTGCGGCCGTTCCTGGAGGAGGCGGTGGTGCTGCACAGCCCGCGCGCTGGCGACTTCGCCTACGTGGCCTCGGCCGCCGACGAGCACCTGGCCGGTGGCAACGGTGACCGGGTCTACGGTCGCCAGCTCGGGCAGGACGCCGGCGGCTCGGTGGACATCTTCCGCATCGGCGACGCCTACCGCGACCCCGACAGCGGCGAGACCCTGGGTTACAACGCGCTGTACATCGGCCGCGCGACGGTGCAGCGGGCCGGCGATCCGGCCACGCTGGCCATCGCCGAGGCGCGGCGCGAAGTGCTGGCCGGCGATGTACTGATTCCGACCGACGACCGGCCGCTGAAGGCCGCATACGTGCCACACGCCCCGGATAGCGCAGTGCGCGGGCGCATCATCAGCGTGGTCGATGGCGTATCGCAGATCGGCCGCTACAGCGTGGTGGTGCTCAGCCGCGGCCATCGCGACGGCCTGGAACCCGGACACGTGCTGGAGGTGCGGCAGGTGCCGGCGCCCATCAGCGACCCGGTCGCCCGCCGGCGCCTGCAGCCACCCACCGAGCCGGCCGGCACGGTGATGGTGTTTCGCGTGTTCGACCGCGTGAGCTACGCCCTGGTGATGACCGCCACGCGGCCCATGCACGTGTTCGACGAGGTCGTGCCGCCCTGACGCCAACCGCCGCCGGACTCGCCCTGGCGCGCGTGCCGGGGCTTGGAGTGGTCGCCTGGCGCCGCCTGCTGGCTGCGTTCGGCAGCCCCGCGCGCGTGCTCGGCGCCGGACGCAGCGCGCTGCGCGAGTGCCTTGGGGGGCGAACCGCGTTGGTGGACGGCATTCTCGCCGCGGGCGAGCATCCCCCGCGCGCCGATCTGGCCTGGCTGCAGGGCGGCGCCGACCGCCAGGCGCTGCTCCTGGACCTGCCCGGCTACCCGCCGCGGCTGGCGCAGATCGCGGACCCGCCGCTAGTGCTGCTGGTCGAAGGCGACGTTGCGGCGCTCGGCGCACCGCAACTGGCCATCGTCGGCAGTCGCAACGCCTCACCGGTCGGGCGCGAGACGGCGTTTGCCATGGCGGCATCGCTGGCCGCCTGTGGTCTTGTGATCACCAGCGGCCTTGCCGAGGGCGTGGACGGCGCCGCCCACCGCGGCGCCCTGTCCGGCGGCGGGCTCACGGTGGCCGTACTCGGCACCGGGCCGGACCGCATCTACCCCCGCCAGCACGCCGACTTGGCCGGCGACATCCGGCGCCACGGCGCGCTGGTCAGCGAACAGCCGGTCGGCACGCCGCCACGCGGGTTCAACTTTCCGCGCCGCAACCGCATCATCAGCGGCCTGTCACTCGGCGTGCTCGTGGTCGAGGCAGGCATCCACAGCGGTTCCCTGATCACCGCACATTTGGCCGCCGAGCAAGGGCGCGAGGTGTTCGCCATCCCGGGCGGCATCCACAACCCGCTGGCGCGCGGCTGCCACGCGCTGATCCGCAGCGGCGCCAAACTGGTCGAGACGGTGTCGGACATCCTCGATGAACTGCCACCGCTGCCCGGCGCCCGCGTCCCGGCAACGGCGCCCGGCGCCCACCCTGGCGAGGCGCACGGCAACCCGGTGCTGGCCTGCCTGGGGGACAGCCCGGTCAGCGTCGACGTACTGGTGGCGCGCACCGGATTGACGGTGGCAGAAGTTTCCACCATGCTCTTGACGCTGCAAATGGATGGCCTGGTGACGGCCCTGCCTGGCGGGCTGTTCGGCCGCCATCACGGCCCACCCCCGGCGCGCTGAGGGTATCGATGAAGGAATCCGTTCTCGACGTGTTGATGTTCCTGCTGGATAACTACGGCGAGGACGGCACCATGGACGACGACGACCGGGACGACCTGGCCGGACAACTGGCCAACATGGGCTTCGAAGAAGGCGAAATCGACCACGCCTTTGATTGGCTGGAGAGCCTGGCGCAGGACCCCGAGACCGCCGCCAGTACCGACTGCCTGGCCTGGAGCGACGCCGCGCTGCGCCTGTTCTCGGCAGAAGAGACGCGCCGGCTGACGCTCGAGGCGCGTGGCTTCCTGATTCTGCTCGGTCAGAATCCGGTGGTCGACCGGCCCTCGCTGGACCGCATCATCGATCGAGCCATGGCGCTGGACCTGGACGAGATCGACCTCGACGCCATCAAGTGGGTCACCCTGATGGTGACCTATAACCGGCCCGATACGGCGCACCTGTACGCTTACATGGAAGAGCTGGCGCAGCCCGATTCGCCGCGACGGCTGCAATAATCTTCAGGCCAAGGGCGTGTCGCCGCCCGCACTCGAATACCGCCCCACCGTCACGGGGCCGCCGCTGCGCCCATCATGAGCCAATCGAAAACCGTCGTCGTCGTCGAATCACCCGCCAAGGCCAAGACCATCAAGAAATACCTCGGCCCAGGCTACGAGGTGCTGGCCTCCTACGGCCACGTGCGCGACCTGGTGGCCAAGGAAGGCGCGGTGCTGCCCGAGCAGCAGTTCGCCATGCGCTACGAGGGCATCGAGCGCAACCAGCGGCACGTGGAGGCCATCGCCAAGGCGGTGCGCGGCGCCGAGCGTCTGCTGCTGGCCACCGACCCGGACCGCGAAGGCGAGGCCATCGCCTGGCACCTGGCCGAGCTGCTGCGCGAACGCAAGGCAATCGACGGCAAGCCGGTACAGCGGGTGGTGTTCCATGAAATCACCCAGCGCGCCATCCAGGAGGCGGTCGAGCATCCCGGCGCCATCTCGATGGACTTGGTCAACGCGCAGCAGGCGCGGCGGGCGCTCGATTATCTGGTCGGTTTCAACATCTCGCCGCTGCTGTGGAAAAAAATCCGCCGCGGGCTGTCGGCCGGTCGCGTGCAAAGTCCGGCACTGCGGCTGATCGTCGAGCGCGAAGAGGAAATCGAAGCCTTCGTGCCGCGCGAGTACTGGACGCTCGACGCCATCGCCGGCAAGGGCAAGGTCAGCTTCCCGGCGCGCCTGACGCAGTTCGAAGGCGACAAGATCGAACAGTTCAGCATCGTCGATGCCGAACGCGCGCATCAGGTGCGCGACACCATCGCTGCCCAGGCCGACGGCCAGCTGAAGGTGGCGGCCATCACCCGCCGGTCGCGCAAGCGCAACCCGGCACCGCCGTTCATCACCTCCACCCTGCAGCAGGAGGCGTCCAAGCGCTTCGGCTTCACCGCCCAGCGCACCATGCGCATCGCTCAGCAGCTGTACGAGGGCATCGACATCGGTGCCGGGCCGGTCGGTCTCATTACCTACATGCGCACCGACTCGACCAGCCTGGCGCAGGAGGCCGTGGCCGAGATTCGGCAGGTGATCGACGAGCGCTTCGGCGCCGGCGCGCTGCCCAAGTCGCCTAACGTATTCAAAACCAAAAGCAAAAACGCCCAAGAGGCGCACGAGGCGATTCGCCCGAGCTCGGCCGCGCGCACGCCGGAGTCCCTGCGCGGGCATCTGAGTGCAGAACAACTCAAGCTGTATACGCTGATCTGGAACCGCGCGGTCGCCTGCCAGATGAACCCGGCGCAGATCGACACGGTGGCCGTGGACCTGTGCCCGCCGCAGAACCCGAAAACGCTGCTGCGGGCGACCGGCTCCACCGTGCGGGAACCCGGCTTTCTCGCCGTCTACGACAACCGCGAGGAAGGCGAGGAGGCCGAGTCGAGCCTGCCGGCCCTCGAGCAGGGCGAGCTGGTCGCGCTGCGTGAGCTTAAGGCCAATCAGCACTTCACCGAACCGCCGCCGCGCTACAACGAGGCCAGCCTGATCAAGGCACTGGAGGAGTTCGGCATCGGTCGGCCGTCGACTTACGCCAGCATCATCACCACGCTGCAGCAGCGCGAATACGTGGTATTGGACGGCAAGCGTTTTCGGCCGACCGACGTCGGGCGCGTGGTCAGCCGCTTTTTGACCGAGTTTTTCACCCAGTACGTCGACTACGACTTCACCGCCCGCCTGGAGGACGAGCTCGATGCCGTCTCGCGCGGCGAGGCCGAGTGGATTCCGGTGCTCGAGCGCTTCTGGAAACCGTTCCATGAGCGGGTGGAGCAGACCGAGACGTCGGTCGCGCGGCGCGACGTCACTACCCAGCTGCTCGACGAGGCCTGCCCCGAGTGCGGTAAACCGCTGGCCATTCGCCTGGGCAAGCGCGGCAACTTCATCGGCTGCACCGGCTATCCCGAGTGCAAGTACACGCGCGACATCAAGTCCGACGGCAGCGAACCCGAGCCCGCGCCGGAGCTGCTCGATCGCAAGTGCCCGGAGTGTGGCGGCGACCTCGCCTATAAGCGCGGCCGCTACGGGCGGTTCATCGGCTGCGTGAACTACCCGACCTGCAAGTACGTCGAGCCGCTGAACAAGCCCAAAGATACCGGCGTGGCCTGCCCGGAATGCAAGCAGGGCACACTCATGGAGCGCAAGTCCCGCTACGGCAAGCTGTTTTACTCATGCAGCCGGTATCCGGACTGCAAGTATGCGGTGTGGGATCCACCCATAGCCGAGCCGTGCCCGAAATGCGGCCACGCGATCATGACCATCAAAACCACCAAGCGACGCGGCGTGGAAAAGCTGTGCCCGGTCAAGACCTGCGGCTACCGGGAGCCAGCGCCCGAGCTCGCCGAAGCGGCCGGCTGACCGGCAGCCACCCGGACACGCTGAGTCGGTCGGCGTCCAGCCGCAAGACGGCGCTGCAAGACGCCTACGCGGCGCGGCGCTCCATCAATCCGGAACTTGCACGCTCGATCGATGTCTCGGCCCGGCCGGTCGGGCTTTCTTGGGGCTTGCTGCCATCCAAAACCGGTCAGACGTCGAGGTTGGCAACCGCCAGCGCATTGGCCTCGATGAATTCACGCCGTTGGGCT
>NZ_JAQVGQ010000098.1 GCF_028696615.1 Immundisolibacter sp.
CCGAGGTGCGGCGCCAGCTCGCCAAGGCGGGCCTGGCGATGCTCTCGGTCACGGCGCTGACCGACCGGCATCTGGCGGTCGCCGGGCGGCTGAGCTGAGAGCTTGTGAATTTTTCAAGCTCTCAGGCCGGCCAGGGATGGCCGGACGCGAATCGAGCCCGCAAGGGCTTGATTCGCGTGAGCACGTCCGGGCGTGTACCGGACGTGCGACGCAAGAAATGCGCAGGACGCGCATTTCTTCACAAACTCTGAGCCGGCGTGCCGGCCGCGCTGGGGTTAATCGGTGGTCTGGCGCTGCTGATCGGCGGCGCCGAACTGCTGATCCGCGGTGCGGCGCGTCTGGCGGTGAGCGCTGGCCTCACGCCGCTGGTGGTGGGGTTGACCGTGGTCGCCTTCGGCACCGGTGCGCCGGAGCTGGCCGTCGGCCTGAGTTCGGGATTGGGGCAGGCGCCGGCGGTCGGGATCGGCAACGTGGTCGGCAGCAATATCGCCAACGTCTTGCTGGTGCTTGGGCTGAGTGCGCTGGTGGCGCCGCTGCGCGTGGCGCGCCGGCTGATCCGGCTCGACGTGCCGGTGATGCTGGCGGCCTCGGTGCTGGTATGGGTGCTGGCCGGCGATGGCTGCATCGGCCGGCTCGAGGGTGGCGCGCTGGTGCTGGCAGCTGCGGGTTACACGGCGTTCGTGCTGCGCCTGGCGCGGCGCGAGGCGGCCATGTCGCGCGCCGCGGCCGAGCTGCCGGGGCTGCCGGCGCGGCCGGTCTGGTGGCGGGATCTGGCCCTGGTGCTGGGTGGTCTGGTGCTGCTGGTGCTGGGCGCGCAGGCGCTGGTGACGGCGGCGGTGCAGCTAGCAGTCGGTTTTGGCGTGAGCGAGCTGGTGGTGGGTCTCACGGTCGTTGCCGTTGGCACCTCGCTGCCGGAGCTGGCCACCTCGGTGGTGGCGGCAGCGCGTGGTCACGGTCAGATGGCGGTCGGCAACGTGGTCGGCAGCAACATCTTCAACCTGCTGGTGGTGCTGGGCGCCAGCGCCGTGGTCGCGGGCGGCTTGCCGGTCAGCGCCGCCGCACGTCGCTTCGACCTGCCGGTGCTGACGGCGGTGGCGTTTGCCTGTCTGCCGGTCTTTTTTGCCGGCCATCGCATTGCCCGTTGGGAGGGCGGCTTGTTTTTCGTTTACTACCTGGCCTACGTCGGCTATCTGCTGCTCGACGGCACCGGCCACCGGGCGGCGCCGGTGTTCGGCTGGGCGATGATGAGTTTCGTGCTGCCGCTTACGGCCGTCACGCTCGCGGTGCTGACCGTGCGTGCCTGGCGTCGGCAGCGGCGCGGTTGCGTGCATCGATACGAGGACGATCCGTGAAGCTTCTGGTAATCGGCTCCGGCGGGCGCGAGCACGCGCTGGCCTGGAAACTCGCGCAATCGCCGCGCGTGGCGCAGGTATTCGTGGCACCCGGCAACGCCGGCACCGCCGGCGAGCGCAAGGTGAGCAACGTGCCCATCGCGGCCGATGACGTGGCCGCGCTGCTGGCGTTTGCCGAGCGCGAGGCCATCGATCTGGCCGTGGTCGGACCCGAGGCGCCGCTGGTGGCGGGGGTGGTCGACGCCTTCACCGGCGCCGGGCGGCGCTGTTTCGGGCCGACGCGCACGGCGGCCCGGCTCGAGGGCAGCAAGGCCTACGCCAAGGATTTCCTGCGCCGGCACGGCATCCCTACCGCCGCCTACGAGACCTTCGACGATCTCGATGCAGCGCTCGCCCACGTGCGCGAGCGCCCGCTGCCGATGGTCATCAAGGCCGATGGCCTGGCCGCCGGCAAGGGCGTGGTGATCTGCCATGCGCGCGCCGAGGCGCTGGCGGCGGTGCAGGCCATGCTGGGCGAGGGCGCCTTCGGCGGCGCCGGCGCGCGGGTGGTGGTGGAAGACTTCCTCGAGGGCGAGGAGGCGAGCTTCATCGTCATGGTCGACGGCGAGCACGTGCTGCCGCTGGCCAGTTCCCAGGACCACAAGGCGCGCGACGACGGCGACCGTGGCCCCAACACCGGCGGTATGGGCGCCTATTCGCCGGCGCCGGTGGTGACGCCCGAGGTGCACCGACGCATCCTCGCCGAGGTGATCGAGCCCACGGTGGCGGCGCTGGCCGGCGACGGCGTGCGCTATGTCGGGTTTCTGTACGCCGGGCTCATGATCGACGTCAACGGTGCCCCGCGTGTGCTCGAGTTCAATTGCCGCCTGGGTGACCCCGAAACCCAGCCGATCCTGATGCGCCTGCGCTCGGATCTGACCGACCTGATCGAGGCCGCGCTCGACGGCCGGCTCGATCGGGTGCAGGCCGACTGGGACCCGCGTCCGGCGCTGGGCGTGGTGTTGGCGGCGGCCGGTTATCCCGGCGATTACGCCCGCGGCACGCCGATTCCGGCGCTGCCGCTGGTGGAGCCGCCCGACTGCAAGGTGTTCCACGCCGGCACCGCGTTGCGGGATGGCCGGGTGGTGACCGCCGGCGGACGGGTGCTGTGCGTGACCGCGCTCGGCGACAGCGTGGCGCAGGCGCAGCAGCGCGCGTACGCGCTGGTGCAGCAGGTCGCCTGGGATGGGGCGCTGTACCGGCGCGACATCGGCTATCGCGCCGTGGCGCGCGAGCGGGGTGACAACTGATCACCCACCGGCAGGCCGGCAAGGGGCCGGCGTGCATTCGACAGGACCGGCAACGATGAGCACCGTCGACGTCGCGGCAGTGGCCGCCTATCTCACGGGTCTGCAGGACCGCATCTGCGCCATGCTGGAGGCCGAGGATGGTCACCAGCGCTTTGTGGAAGACCCCTGGCAGCACGCCTCGGGCGGCGGCGGGCGAACGCGGGTGATGGAGGGCGGCGCCGTCATCGAGCGCGGCGCGGTCAACTTCTCGCACGTGCAGGGCACGGCATTGCCGGGCACGGCCAGCGAGCGGCATCCGGATCTCGCCGGCTGCCGCTTCGAGGCGCTCGGCGTGTCGCTGGTGATCCATCCGCACAATCCCTACGTGCCGACCTCGCACGCCAACGTGCGCCTGTTCGTGGCGCACCGGCCGGACGGTGCGCCGGTGTGGTGGTTCGGCGGCGGCTTCGACCTGACGCCCTACTACGGTTTCGACGAGGACTGCGTGTTCTGGCACCAGCAGGCCAAGGCTGCCTGCGCGCCGTTCGGCGCCGACCTTTACCCGCGCCTGAAGCGCTGGTGCGACGAGTATTTCTGCAACCATCACCGCGGCGAGCAGCGCGGCATCGGCGGCATCTTCTTCGACGATTACGACCAGGGCGGTTTCGAGCAGGCGTTCGCCTTCCTGCGCAGCGTCGGCGAGCACTACATCGCCGCCTACCAGCCCATCGTGGCGCGCCGCAAGCACATGCCGTATGGCGAGCGCGAGCGCGATTTCCAGCTGTTCCGGCGCGGGCGTTACGTGGAGTTCAACCTGCTGCACGACCGCGGCACGCGCTTTGGCATCCAGAGCGGCGGGCGGGCGGAGTCGATCCTGGTGTCGATGCCGGCGCTGGCGGCCTGGCGTTACCGCTGGCAGCCCGAGCCCGGTACGCCCGAGGCGGCATTGACCGAAAAGTATCTGCAGCCGCGTGATTGGCTGGCCTGAACGTCGCTTGATCTGATCGATCGATTCAAGCGAGGCAATCACTGTAGGAGCGGCTTCAGCCGCGAAAGCTCAGACAAAAAGAGGAGTCTTCGCGGCTGAAGCCGCTCCTACGGCCGCTCCTACGGTCGATTCCACGCCGATTCTCACAAAGCCGTGCCCACGACGCCGCCGTCAGCCGCCGCACCAAGCGGACGGGTTGACTGGCTGGCCACGGTAGCGAATCTCGAAGTACACGCCGCTGGCGCTGCCGCGGTCGCCCACGGCGGCGATCGGCTCGCCGGCCTGCACGCGCTGGCCGACGCGCTTGAGCACGGCATCGTTGTACCCGTAGAGGCTCAGGTAGCCCTCGCCGTGGTCGACGATCACCAGCAGGCCGTAACCGCCCAGCACGTCGGCGTACACCACTTTGCCGGCGTGGATGCTGCGTACGGTGCTGCCCGGTCGGGCGGCGATCACCACGCCGTCCCAGCGCGTGCGCCCGCTTGCGCGCGGGCTGCCGAAGCGTGCCTTCAGTGGGCCGCTGACCGGCCACGGCAGGCGGCTGCGACGCGCCGAGAAGCGCTCGCCGGGCAGGCTCGGCGTCGGTCTCGTGCTGATCTCGGCCGGCGGCTGGTCCGGCGCCGGTGGCGCATCGGCGGTCTGCTGCGGTTCGGCGCGGTCGCGTGCCTGTTCACGTGCCCGTTCGGCCGCTGCGCGCTCGGCCAGGCGCGTCAGCAGCGTGGTGAGTTCGCGCTGATCCTGCTCGATGGCGCGCACGCGCTGCTCGCCACGGGCGACGTCCTGGTCCGCTTGCGCCAGCAGCGCCTGGCGCTGCGCGCGCACTTCGGCGAGCCGTTGGCGTTCTTGGTCGAGCTGGCGGCGTTGCTCGGCCAGGCGCGCGGCCTCGGCGGCGATGCGCGCTTCGCGTTCCGAAAAGGCGTCCAGCTGCCGACGCAGCTCGGCCAGGCGTGCCACCTGGGCGTCGGCGACGTAGCGTTGGTAGCGCAGCAGGCGCGCCAGGCGGGTGGGATCCTGCTGGTTCAGCAGTAGCTTCAGGCGATCGCTCTGTCCGCTGCGCGCCGCCAGCGCCAGGCTGCGCGCCAGTGCCTGGCGTTGGGTGTCGAGCCGGGCGCGCGCCTGCGTTTGCTCGGCGCGCAAGGCCGCCAGCTGTGCCTCCAGCGCCGCGGCGGCGGTCTCGTCGGCGCTCAAGCGAGCGGTGAGCTCGGCCACCTGCCGGTCGGCCTCGGCCAGGCGTGCGCGCAGGCTGTCGCGGGTCTGCAGTCGTTCGCGCAGGGCACCCAGCGCCTGGCCGAGTTCGGCGCCAAGGCGTTCCAGGCGCGAGCGAGTTTCGCTGGCCTGATCGGCGTGCGCGGGTGTCGAGCCGGCCAGCAGCAGCGCGCACAGGCAGGCGGCGAGGACGGGTTTCTGCGGCTGGGGCACGACGCCGGACGGTCAGGGTGTTGGAAGCGTCGCGCATAGTAAACTTCGCCCGCGCTCGTCGCAGCGCGTCCTTGCCGTTTCCATGCAACCCCGCGGGCCCCATGGCTTTCGTTCTTGCCAATATCGAGCTGTTCGCCGCCTTCGCCGTGGTGGCGACGCTGCTCGGCCTGACGTATGCGCTCGAAGGCGCGCTCGGCTATCAACCGGTACTGCCTGGTGAGGCGGTGCGGCTGATCAATGCCGGCGCCGCCGTGCTCGACCTGCGCGCGCCGGCCGAATTCGCCGCCGGGCATGTCAATGGCGCCGTCAACGTGGCGCCGGACGGCATCGCCGAGTGGGCCGGCAAGCAGCGCAAGGCCAAGTCGCGGGCGGTGTTGTTGATCGCAGCGCCGCGCCAGCCGGTGTTCGCCGCAGCGCGCCGGCTGCGCGCACAGGGTTTCGGGCCGGTACACGTGCTCAAGGGCGGCATGCGCGGCTGGGTCGCGGCCCAGTTGCCGCTGGCCAAATGAGCACCGCAGGTCCATCCCCCACCACCGGAGTTCGCGGCATGGTCACCATCTACACCAGCGCCCTGTGCGGCTACTGCGCCATGGCCAAGCGCCTGCTGGACAACAAGGGCGTGGCGTACCAGGAAATCCCCGTCGACATGGACGGGACGCGGCGGGCCGAGATGGAACGACGCAGCGGCCGGCGCACCGTGCCGCAGATTTTCATCGGCGAGCGGCACATCGGTGGTTACGACGACCTGGCCGCGCTCGAGCGGGCCGGCCGGCTCGACGCCCTGCTGGCCGAGCAGTGACCAAATTCTTACCTCACTTCAGGACGTTTCCATGGCCGAGCCAACCGACGCCGCGCAGCCGCAATTCCACATTCAGCGCATCTACCTGAAGGACTTGTCCTTCGAGTCGCCGCGCGCGCCGCAGATTTTCGACGCACAGGCCCAACCGCAGATCGATCTGCAGCTCGGCGCCGGCGCGGCGCAGGTGGGCGAGCACCTGCACGAGGTGGTGGTGAACGTGACCGCCACCGTGCGCAGTGGCGAGGACACCGTGTTCCTGGTCGAGGTGCAGCAGGCCGGGCTGTTCCACATCGAGGGCGTGCCGGCCGAGCAGATGGGCTGGGTGCTGGGCGTGACCTGTCCCAACGTGCTGTTCCCGTATGCGCGCCAGGTGATCTCGGATGCCACCGTGGCCGGCGGCTTCCCACCGCTGCTGTTGGCGCCGGTCAATTTCGAGGCGCTCTACCAGCAGCACCTCGACCGTCAGCAGGCGGGCGGTCAGGCCACCCACTGAGCCGCCGCGGGGCTATCCCGTGACCGACACCCTGGCGGTGCTCGGCGCCGGCTCTTGGGGCACGGCGCTGGCGATTGCGCTCGGCCGGCGCGGGCATCGGGTGCGCCTGTGGACCCTGCAGGCGGCCGATGCCGCGGCCATGAACGCGCTGCGCGTGAATGCGCAGTTCCTGCCCGATATCGTGCTGCCGCCGACAGTGACGGCGACCGCTGATCTTGCCGGCGCACTCGACGCTGCCCAAGGTGTGCTGGTGGCGGTGCCGAGCCGCGCTTTTCGCGAGGTGCTGGGGCGCCTGGTGGGGCGGCTGCCGGCGCGCGAGCTGGCCTGGGCCACCAAGGGTTTCGAAGAAGACACCGGCCTGCTGCTGCACCAGGTGGCGGCCCAGGTGCTGGGGGATGTCGCCTGCGTGGCGATTTCGGGCCCGAGTTTCGCCGGTGAGGTGGCGCTCGGGTTGCCGACGGCGTTGACGGTGGCCTCGCCCGATCCGGCCGCGGCCGGCGCCTGGGTGGGGCGTCTGCACGGCGACACGCTGCGCGCCTATCGCAGCGATGATTTGATCGGCGTGCAGGTGGGCGGTGCGGTCAAGAACGTGCTGGCGATCGCCGCCGGCATCGCCGACGGACTCGGTTTCGGCGCCAATGCGCGGGCGGCGCTGGTCACCCGTGGCCTGGCCGAGGTGCAGCGGCTCGGGCTGGCGCTAGGGGCGCGGCGGGATACCTTTTTGGGGCTCAGTGGCCTCGGCGATCTGCTGCTCACTTGCACCGACGACCAGTCACGCAACCGCCGCGTCGGCTTGGCGCTGGCTGACGGCAAGACCGTGCAGCAGGCCGTGGATGCCCTGGGACAGGTAGCGGAAGGCGTGGCGACGGCGCGCGCCGTGCAGCGCCTGGCGGCGCGTCTGGGCGTCGAAATGCCGATCTGCACCGAGGTGTACCGCGTGCTGTACGAGCAGCGCGACGTGCTGGACGCCGTCAAGGCGCTGTTGGGGCGCGAGCCATCCGCCGAGTTGTGACGAGCCGCTGAAACGCTGGACGATTCGGGCCTTTGCGGTGTTCGGTCCGCCGCCGCGCGGCGCTGTCTTGACTGCCCACCCATCAGTGATCGGCCGGCGCCGGTTCGGCGCCGGCGAAGCCGTGCTGGCGCCAGGCCTCGAACACCGCCACCGCCACCGCGTTGGAAAGATTGAGACTGCGGCTGTGCGGGCGCATGGGTAGGCGCAGCAGCCGATCCGGCGGCAAGGTATCCAGCACCGCGCCCGGCAGGCCGCTGGTCTCGGGGCCGAACAGCAGCGCGTCGCCCGGCCGGTAATCGACCGCATGGAACGGGCGCCGGCCGCGGGTGCTGAAGGCCCACACGCGTGGCCTGCCGAGCGACGCCAGGCACGCCTCCAGATCGGCGTGGCGACGCACCGAGGCGTATTCGTGGTAGTCGAGACCGGCGCGGCGCAGGCGCGCGTCGTCCGGCTCGAAGCCGAGCGGCTCGATGAGGTGCAGCGCAGCGCCGGTGTTGGCGCACAGCCTTATGATGTTGCCGGTATTGGGCGGGATTTGCGGCGAGTAGAGGATGACGTGGAACACGGGCCGAGTGCGCTGAACGATGCCGACCTGCTGCGCACGCAGCTGTGCGGGCTGGTGCTGCAAACGCCGCTGGTGCTGCTGTCGGGCTGCGTGGGTTTCGGGCAGGAATATACCCGCGTGGCCGGTTTCAGCCATCGCGACGTCGGCATGGTGGTGCTCAAGGGCACCACGCTCGAACCGCGTCTTGGCAACGCGCCGCACCGCCTGGCGGAAACACCGGGCGGTTTGCTGAACGCAATCGGCCTGCAGAACCCTGGCGCGCGCGCCGTGGTGCAGGACATCCTGCCGCGGCTCGATTTCACCGAAACGCTGTATGCCGCCAACGTGTCCGGCGCCACGGTCGAAGAATACGCGGAGGTGACGCGTATCTTCGACGACTCGCCGGTGGCCGCCATCGAGCTCAACATCTCCTGCCCCAACGTGAAGGCGGGCGGTGTGCAGTTCGGCAACGATCCCGAGATGTCGGCGCGGGTGGTCGAGGCGTGTCGAAAAATGACACGCAAGCCATTGATTACGAAACTTTCTCCAAATCAGACCGACATCGCCGAGAACGCCCGCCGCTGCATCGAGGCCGGCACCGACGCGTTTGCCGCCATCAACACGCTGCAGGGTATGGCCGTCGATCTCAAATTCCGCCGGCCGGTGCTCGGCAACCGCCAGGGCGGGCTGTCTGGCCCGGCCATCAAGCCGATCGCGCTGCTCAAGGTGCGCCAGGTGTACGAGGTGGCCAAGGCATACGGCGTGCCGATCATCGGCCAGGGCGGCGTGGCCTCAGCCGACGATGCGGTCGAGTTCCTGCTGGCCGGCGCGACCGCCGTCGGCGTGGGCACGGCGCTGTTCTATGACCCGCTGATCTGTCCGGCGCTGAACGCGGGCATGGCGGGGTATTTGCGGGCGCACGGGCACGCCAACGTCGGTGAGTTGACCGGGGCGCTCGCCTGGTAGGGCGGTGAGCGCGGATCGCGGCTGAAGCCGCGCCGGCCTGTGTCCAACAGGAGCGGGTCAGCGCGCCGCCCGGCACAGCGCCCACACATCCACCCGCGCCACGCCGGCGCGCTTGAGCGCCGCGGCCAGCGTGCCGGCAGTCGCGCCGGTGGTCATCACATCGTCCAGTACCGCCACGTGATCGACGCCCGGCGGCTGCACCACCGCAAAGGCGCCGCGCACGTTGCGCCGCCGCGCGGCGCGATCGAGGCCG
>NZ_JAQVGQ010000099.1 GCF_028696615.1 Immundisolibacter sp.
GCGCTGCGGCGTCGATGTCCGCCAAGCGCAGCACGTCGTCATTCATGCGGATTTGCGCTGCACATAAAGTCCGACGTGGTCGGCGACGGGCACCGGTGGCCCGCCCGCAAGACCCGCGCCGGCCGCCAGCGCCAGCACATCGGCCGGCGACAGGCGCACCGCCAGCGGCGGCCCCGGTGGCGGCGGCACCGGCAGGAATTCGACGATCGCCAGCACGCCGCCTGGCCGCAGCGCCCGCGCGATCTGCGCCAGCACGCTCGCCGCCCTGCCAGCGCCTGCCAGGTGATGCAACACCAGCGCCAGCAGCACGCCGTCGATCGAGCCATCCGCCAGCGGCAGCGGCGCCGTCAGGTCCGCCCGCACCGCCAGCAGCGGCAGGCCGTGCGCCTGCGCGCGCAACCAGGCGAGACCCTCGACCCAGCGGTCGACGGCCAGCACCGGCGTGCCGCGCCGCGCCAGCGCGAGGCTCCAGTCGCCCCGCCCGCAGCCCAGACCCAGCACGCAGCCGGCGCCGGCCAGCGCATCCAGCACCGGCGCATGGGCGACGAAATCGAAACTGCTGTGCTTGCCGGGCGCGCTCGGCGCGGCGACGGGATCGGGCGGCTGCATTAACATGCCGTTGAAAAATCTTTTTCAACGGCATGTTAGGGCAAGCTAGGGATGGTTTGCCCGCAAATCAAGCGCGTCAGGCGCTTGATTTGCGGAGGTTCATTGCGGACATGTGCCGCGACGAGCCGAGTTGAAAAAGGGCAGGAAGCCCTTTTTCAATGGCTTGTTAAACTGTCGAGCAATTCCTCAGGCGGTGCGTAGGGTAACCGGCGCCGCCGCACGCTCACTGCCGGCCACCCCATGTTCAACAGCCTCACCGAACGCCTCGAAGCGACCGTGCGCCGCCTGCGCGGCCAGGCCTACCTCACCGACGACAACATCGCCGACGCGCTGCGCGAGGTGCGCATGGCGCTGCTGGAAGCCGACGTGGCGCTGCCGGTGGTGCGCGGCTTCATCGAGCAGGTGCGCCAGGACGCCATCGGCCGCGAAATCGGTAAGAGCCTCAACCCCGGCCAGTTGCTGGTCAAGCTGGTGCACGACCGGCTGGTCACGCTCATGGGCAGCGCCAATGAGGCGCTGAACCTCGCCGGCGCGCCGCCGGTGGTGATCCTGATGGCCGGCCTGCAGGGCTCGGGCAAGACCACCACCAGCGCCAAGCTGGCTCGCCTGCTGCGCGAGCAGAAAAAATCCGTCTTGCTGGTCAGCGCCGACGTCTACCGCCCGGCCGCCATCGAGCAGCTGCGCGTGCTCGCCGAGCAGGTCGGCGCGCAGTTCCAGCCGAGCGACGTGAGCCAAAAGCCGGTCGACATCGCCCTCGGCGCGGTGGCCGAGGCGCGGCGACGCGCCATCGACGTGGTGATCGTCGACACCGCCGGGCGCCTGCACGTGGACGCCGACATGATGGCCGAGATCAAGGCCATCCACGGCGCGGTGAAGCCGCTCGAAACACTGTTCGTGGTCGATTCCATGACCGGCCAGGACGCCGTCAACACCGCCAAGGCCTTCCACGAGGCGCTGCCGCTGACCGGCGTCATCCTCACCAAAGCCGATGGTGATGCGCGCGGTGGTGCGGCGCTGTCGATCCGCGAGGTCACCGGCGCGCCGATCAAGTTCTTGGGCGTCGGCGAGAAGATCGGCGCGCTGGAGCCGTTCCATCCCGAGCGCGTGGCGTCCCGCATCCTCGGCATGGGCGACGTGGTCAGCCTGGTCGAGGACGTGCAGCGCAACATCGACCGCGAGCAGGCGGCCCGCCTAGAAGACAAGCTGCGGCGCGGCAAGGGTTTCGACTTCAACGACTTCCGCGACCAGCTCAAGATGGTGCAGAACATGGGCGGGCTCGGCAGCCTGCTCGACAAGCTGCCGGGCATGAGCGGCATCAACCCGCAGGCGCGCGAGCAGCTCGCAAATGGCAAGCAGCTCAAGCAGATCGAGGCCATCATCAACTCGATGACCGCCAAGGAGCGGCGTTTTCCGGACCTGATCAACGGCTCGCGCAAGCGGCGGATTGCCGCCGGCGCCGGCGTGCAGCTGCAGGACGTCAACCGGCTGCTGAAGCAATTCGAGCAAAGCCAAAAAATGATGAAAAAGCTCGGTCGGCCCGGCGGCATGAAAAAACTCATGCGCGGCATGGGCAACATGCGCGGCGGGTTTCCGGGGCGCGGTTGAGTTTGTGCCGACACGCCCATAGAATTTACGGTTCGCCGCCGCCGGCCAAGCCCGGCCCGGCGCCTCAACAGCCAGCAGGAAAATCCCATGGTGACCATTCGCCTTGCCCGCGGCGGGGCCAAGAAACGGCCGTTCTACCGCGTCGTCGTGACCGACAGCCGCAACCCGCGCGACGGCCGCTTCATCGAGCAGATCGGCTTTTTCAACCCCATCGCCGGCAGCGCCGAACAGCCGACCAAGATCGATCTGGCGCGCGTCGACTACTGGCTGGGCGTCGGCGCCAAGGCCAGCGATCGCGTGGCGGCGCTGCTCAAGCAACTGCGCAAGGCCGAAGCTGCCGCCTGATCGGCACGGCCACGCCGACATGGTCGTGCTGGGGCGCGTCGGCGCCCCGCATGGCGTGCGCGGCTGGTCGCAGCTGTGGTCCTTCTCGGACCCGCCGCAGGGCCTGTTGCAGCACCGCCGCTTCGAGGCGACGCGCCGCGGGCAGCGGCTGGTACTGGAAATCGCCGACAGCCGGATGCAGGGCGACCGCCTGCTGGTGCGCTTCGTCGGCGTGGAAGATCGCGATGCCGCGGCGCGCCTGACCGGCTTCGAGCTCGCCGTGCCGCGCGCGGCGCTCGAACCGGCGCCGGCCGGCAGCTGGTACTGGCACGACCTCGTCGGTCTTGCCGTGGTGACGGTGGACGGCAGGCCGCTCGGGCGGGTCGATCACCTCATCGAGACCGGCGCGCACGACGTGCTGGTGGTGCAGGGCGAGCGCGAGCGGCTGATTCCGTTCGCGCTGCCGCAGGTGGTGAAGAAGGTCGATCTCGAGGCCGGCCGCATCGAGGTGGACTGGGACGCGGAGTACTGACGCCGGTGCGCATCGACGTCATCACGCTGTTCCCCGAGCTGGTGCAGGCGGTGGCCGGCAGCGGCGTGGTCGGGCGCGCCATCGGGCGCGGCATCGCCAGCCTGCACGTGTGGCAGCTGCGCGATTTCGCCACCGACCGGCACCGCACGGTGGACGACGCGCCGTTCGGCGGCGGCCCGGGCATGGTGCTGAAGGCAGAACCGGTGCTGGCGGCGATCGCCGCGGCGCGGGCGGCGGCGGCGCAGCCGGTGCGCGTGGCGTACCTGTCGCCGCAGGGTCGGCGCTTCGATCAAGCGGCCGCCTGCGAGCTGGCCCGCCGCGAGCGCCTGCTGCTGCTGTGCGGGCGCTACGAGGGGCTCGACGAGCGGGTGCTCGAGCTTGCAGTGGACGAGGAGTGGTCGTGCGGCGACTACGTTCTCAGCGGCGGCGAGCTGCCGGCCATGATGATGATCGATGCTGTGGTGCGGCTGCTGCCGGACGCGCTCGGCGATGCGCAGTCGGCGCAGCAGGATTCGTTCATGCACGGCCTGCTGGACCACCCGCACTACACCCGCCCGCAGGTGCTGGCCGGGCGGGCGGTGCCGCCGGTGCTGCTCAGTGGCGACCACGCGCGCATCGCGCGCTGGCGGTTGCAGCAGGCGCTGGCGCGCACCTGGCGGCGGCGGCCGGATTTGCTGGAACGGATGGTTTTGACGGACGAGCAGCGGCGGCTGCTGGATGAATACCGGGCCATGGCCGATACTGACGGCCACTGTCCGGCCTTGGACAATCAGGAGTAGGTGACATGAACATCATCGACCAGCTGAACGCTGAGCAGATGACGCAGACCGTGCCGGACTTTCGCGCCGGCGATACCGTGCTGGTGCAGGTGAAGGTCAAGGAAGGCAACCGCGAGCGCCTGCAGGCCTACGAGGGCGTGGTCATCGCCCGTCGCAACCGCGGCCTGCATTCGTCCTTCACGGTGCGCAAGATGTCGCACGGCGAGGGCGTGGAGCGCGTGTTCCAGACCTACAGTCCGCAGATCCAGAGCATCGAGGTCAAGCGCCGCGGCCGCGTGCGCAAGGCCAAGCTGTACTACCTGCGCGGCCTGCAGGGCAAGGCGGCGCGCATCCGCGAGCGGCTCGCGGCGCGCACGCCGACCGCGGCGGCCGAATAAGACCCACCCCGATGCGGCCGGCGGCAAAGCCAGCCGAGTTCATGGCCAGCATGCCGACACCGCTCGGCATGCTGGGCCTTCGCAGCAACCCGGATGGACTGTGCGAGGTCGGCCTTCTGGCCGACGACGCGCCCACGTGCCGGCCCACCGACCCGCTGCTACTGGAAACCATGCGGCGGGTCGAGGCGTACTTCGCCGGCGCCACGGCCGATTTCTCGGACCTGCCGCTGGCGCCGGAAGGGACCGCGTTCCAGCACCGCGTGTGGGCGGCGCTGCGCGCCATCGCACCCGGCCACACCCGCCGCTACGGCGAGTTGGCGGCGGAACTTGGCACCGCGCCTCGGGCCATCGGCGGCGCCTGCCGTGCCAATCCGCTGCTGTTGGTCGTGCCCTGCCATCGGGTGGTGGCCAGCGGCGGCGACGGCGGCTTCATGGGCGCCGCGCACGGCCCGTGGCCGCAGCGCAAGCAGCAGCTGCTGGCGCATGAGCAAAAACACTTCCGCGCCTGACCGCCCGCGCCGCCGCACATTGCGCGCGCCCGGTGGCGCGCCGCTCGATCCCCTCATCGAACGTTTCCTGGACGGCCTGTGGCTGGAGCGCGGCGCCAGCCGCCTGACGCTGGCCGCCTACCGCGGCGATCTGGCCGCCTTCGCCACCCACCTGGCCGCCCGCGGCGTGACCCTGGCCGGCGCCAGCCGCGCCGACCTGCTCGCGTATCTGGCCGCGCCCGCCCAGGCGGCACTCGCGCCGCGCTCGCTAGCGCGCCGCCTGTCGGCGCTGCGCAGTTTCTACCGTTACCTGGTTCGCGAGGGGCTGCTGCAGGAAGACCCGAGCGCCCGCATCGACTCGCCGCGTCTGGGCCGCCCGTTACCCAAGACGCTCAGCGAAGACGATGTCGAGCGCCTGCTGGCCGCGCCAACCGGCGACACGCCCGAAGCCGTGCGCGACGCCGCCATGCTGGAGCTGCTGTACGCCAGCGGGCTGCGCGTGAGCGAACTGGTCGGCCTGCGCCTGGCGCAGCTGGACCTGAACCGCGGCGTGCTGGTGGTGCTGGGCAAGGGCGCCCGCGAACGCCTGGTGCCGGTCGGCGAGACGGCGCTGGCGCGCATCGAGGTCTATCTTGCCGCGGCGCGCGGCGCACTGCTCGCCGGACAGATCAGCGACGCCCTGTTCGTGACCCGCCGCGGCGGACCGATGACGCGCCAGGCGTTCTGGCAGCGCCTGCGCCTGCATGCGCGCGCCGCCGGCTTCGAGCGTCTGCCCTCGCCGCACACCCTGCGACACGCGTTTGCCACGCATCTGCTGAACCATGGTGCGGACCTGCGGGCGGTGCAGATGCTGCTCGGCCACGCCGATCTTTCCACCACGCAGATTTACACCCACGTGGCGCGCGAACGCCTGAAGGCCCTGCACGCGCGGCATCACCCGCGCGGCTGAGCCTACAATTCACGCCTGCCCCCACCCGCAACCGGAAACCCGCATGAAACGCCTCGCCGTCGGCGCGCTCGCCGCACTCACGCTGCTGTGCGCCACGGCGCGCGCCGACACCCCACCGCAGCTCGCCGCGGCGCTGGCCAAGCTGTCCCCCGACGCGCCGCCCACGTCGGTGCAGCCATCGGCCGTCGCCGGTCTGTACGAGGTCATCTTCGGCAGCAGCGTTTACTACTTCAGCGCCGACGGCAAACACATGCTCGGCGGGCCACTGGTGGAGGTCGCCAGCCGGCGCAACCTGTCGGCCGTCGCGCTGCAGAAGGTCGAGCGCGAACAGTTCGTGCCCAAACGTCTCGCCTTCCTGCGCGAGCTGCGCGACGACGACGCCATCGTGTTTCCGGCCGCCAAGCCCAAGTACCGCGTGACCGTGTTCACCGACATCGACTGCGGCTACTGCCGCGAGCTGCACCGCCACATCGACCAGTACAACGCGGCCGGCATCACGGTGCGCTACGTGGCCTTCCCGCGTGCCGGCGAGGGCTCGGAGTCGTTCCACAAGGCCGAAGCGGTCTGGTGCGCGGCCGACCGCAAAGCCGCCCTCACCGCGGCCAAGTCCGACAAACCAGTACCCAGCAGGGCCTGCAAAAACCCGGTGGCCGACCAACTGCACGCCGGCGAGCGGCTGGGCGTGACCGGCACGCCGGCCATCCTGCTCGACGACGGCCGCCTGCTGCCGGGCTATTTGCCGCCCGAGGAACTGCGGGGCGTGCTCGACCAGCCGGCGAGCTGAAGCTGAAGGACGCCGAAAAATTCCAGCCCCGGAATTTTCAGTCAGGGATAAGCCATTGATTCAGGGAGCGTCGCGCGGGCATGTACCGCGCGACGGCGGGCTTAAAAATTCAATGGATGGAATTTTTCAGCCCTTCCCCACTGCGGCGCAGTACCTGACCCCACCGCAACAGTCCCCTGTCGGCCGCCCGCCGGGATGGCGACCGGCGACTTGGACGATTTGATCGCAATCGCTCACCGGCGAGCGCGTGTGGATACCATCGGCGGCCCCGCCGGCACCGAGCCGGCCCAGCCAAACCCCAGGAGAACACCGCATGGCCGCCCAGCCACTGTCCGCCGAGCAGCTCTACACGCCCTGTGCCGTCGAGCTGATCCCGTATCAGACGACTGCCGAGGTGGCGGCGCCGGTGGACGTAGTGGGCCAGCAGCGGGCGCTGGCGGCGCTCGAGTTCGGCACCGGCATGCGCCGCGACGGTTACAACCTGTTCATCCTGGGCGCGCCGGGCTCCGGCCGGCACGGCGTGGTGCGGCGTTTCCTCGAGCAGCGGGCGGCCGGCGAGGCCACGCCGGCCGACTGGTGCTACGTGCACAACTTCGATGCGCCGCACCGGCCGCGCGCGCTGCGCTTCGCCTCCGGGCAGGGGCGGCGCTTTCGCGACGCCATGGCGCAGCTGGTCGAGGACCTGCAGGGCAGCATCCCGGGCGCCTTCGAGGGCGACGAATACCAGGCCCGCCGGCGCGTGGTGGAGCAGGAATTCAAGGACCGCCACGAGCAGGCCATCGACGAGATCCGCGAACGCGCCCGCGCCAAGGACATCGCGCTGATCACCACCCCGGGCGGGTTCGCCTTCGCACCGCTGGCGGGCGGCGAGGTGATGTCGCCGGCGGCTTTCCACAAGCTGCCGGAGGAGACGCGCAAGCGCATCGAGGCCGACATCGAGCAGTTGGAGCAGGAACTCGGCGAGCGTCTGCGGCGCCTGCCGCAGTGGCAGAAAGAGGCTCGCCGGCGCATTCGCGAACTCGACCGCGAGGTGGCGCTCGGCGTGGTGCAGCCGGCGGTGGCGGAACTGAAAGCGCAGTTCACCGACACGCCGGGCGTGGCGGAGTATCTGGACACCGTGTGCCGGGACGTGGTCGACAACGTCGGCGACTTCATGACGGCGCGCGAGGACGCCGGCCCGCGCCCGCCGTTTGCGCCCGAGCCGAGCTTCACGCGCTACGAGGTCAACCTGCTGATCGAGCACCCGCCCACGCGCGGCGCGCCGGTGGTGTACGCGGACCTGCCGAACTACCCGAACCTGGTCGGCCGGCTGGATCACCAGGCGCGCTTTGGCACCTTGTTCACCGATTTCACGCTCATCAAGTCCGGCGCGCTGCACGAGGCCAACGGCGGCTACCTGCTGCTGGACGCCATGCGTCTGCTCACGCAGCCGTACGCCTGGGACGCCATGAAGCGCGCGCTACGCGCCAAAGAGCTGCGCATCGAGCCGCTCGAGCGCGCCATCGGTCTGCTGACCACCGTGTCGCTAGACCCGGAGCCGATTCCGCTCGAGGTGACCGTGCTGCTGATCGGCGACCGCCGCCTGTACTACCTGCTGGCCGAATACGACCCCGAGTTCGCCGAGCTGTTCAAGGTGGCGGCGGATTTCGAGGACGACCTGCGCCGCAGTCCGGACCTGGTGGCCGATCTCGCCCGGCTTTTGGCCACGCAGGCCAACCGCGCCGGCCTGCTGCCGTTTTCGGCCGCCGCGGTGGCGCGCCTGATCGAGCACGCCTCGCGCAGCGTGGGCGACGCCCAGCGCATGGACGTACGCCTGAATTACCTCACCGACCTGCTGACGCAGGCCGACTACTTCGCCCGCCGCGCCGAAGCCAGCCAGGTACAGCCCCTGCACGTGCAGCAAACCATCGACGCCGCCCAGCACCGCGCCGGGCGCATCCGCGAGCGCGTGCAGGAGGCCATCCTGCGCGACACGCTGCTGATCGACACCGCCGGCGAACGGGTGGGCCAGATCAACGGCCTGTCCGTGCTGGGCCTCGGCGGCGTTATGTTCGGCCGGCCGAGCCGCATCACCGCCCGCGTGCGGCCGGGCTCCGGGCGCGTGCTCGACATCGAGCGCGAGGTAGAGCTCGGTGGGCCGCTGCACTCCAAGGGCGTGCTGATCCTGTCGAGCTTCCTGGCCGCCCGCTACGCCACCGGCGAGCCGCTGTCGCTGTCGGCGAGCTTGGTGTTCGAGCAGTCCTACAGCGGCGTCGACGGCGACAGCGCCTCCAGCGCCGAGCTGTACGCGCTGCTGTCGGCGCTGGCCGAGGCGCCGATCCGCCAGTCGCTGGCGGTGACCGGCTCGGTGAACCAGTTCGGCCAGGTGCAAGCGATCGGCGGCGTGAACGAGAAGATCGAAGGCTTCTTCGACATCTGCCTGGCGCGCGGCCTCAGCGGCGAGCAGGGCGTGCTGATCCCGGCCTCGAACGTGCAGCACCTGATGCTGCGCGTCGACGTGCGCGATGCGGTGGCGGACGGCCGCTTCCACATCTACGCCGTGCGTACCATCGATGAGGGCATCGAGCTGCTGACCGGGCTGCCGGCCGGCGTGGCCGATGCCGAGGGCAACTACCCCGA
>NZ_JAQVGQ010000100.1:0-4859 GCF_028696615.1 Immundisolibacter sp.
CAGCGGAATGCCATCCGGCACCTGCACCAGCCGGTCCTGCGGCACGCAGGTGTACTGCGCGTAGGCGCCCAGGGTGTTGGGATAGGCCACCCGATCGCCAGGCTGAAAGCGCGTGACGCCCGGCCCGACGGCATTCACCACGCCGGCGCCCTCCAGCCCCGGCACGAACGGCAGCGGCTGCGGGTAAAAGCCGGTGCGGTGGTAGATGTCGATGAAGTTGACGCCGCAGGCGGCGTTTTTGACGCGCACCTGCCCCGCGCCCGGCGCGGGCAGCGGGCGCTCGACCAGGCGCAGGACTTCCGGGCCACCCGGGGTGGCGACTTCGATGGCGTGCATGGTGATCATCGGCGGTTCAGGTCGTAGTACTCGCGGTTCGGTTCCATGCCGGTGGCAGCCGCCAGGCGGTTGGTCATGTTGAAAAACGCCGTCACTTCGGCAATGTCCCAGATGTCGCGCTCACTGAAGCCCTGCTCGCGCAGCAGCTCGCGGTCGGTGTCGTCGATGGTCTCGGGCGCCTGCGTCAGGCGCTCGGCAAAGTCCAGCATGGCGCGCTGGCGGTCGGTGAGCTTCGCGGCGCGATAGTTCATGGCCAGCGTGTCGGCCAGCGGCGGGTCACCGGTCAGCTTGCGCAGCGTGGCGCCGTGACTCACCAGGCAGTAATGGCAGCGGTTCAGCGACGACACCACCACGGCGATCATCTCGCGCTCGGCCTTGCTGAGGCCGGACTCGCTCGCCATCAGCCCATCGCGCATGGCCACGAAGTTGGCGAGGCGCTCCGGCGCGTGGGCGTAGCCGCGCAGCACGTTGGGCACGAATCCCAGGCGCTCCTTGGCCGCCTCGTATTGGGCCTTGAGCTCCTTGGGCAGGGTTTTCGGCTCTGGCAGGTCCAGCGCCATGATCTTGTCCTTGGCCACGATTCCTCCGATTGCGCCCGACGGGGCCGCTTGAAAACACGTGATTTAGCCGCCATCTTGTCGGCTGCCGCCCCACCCAGGCAAGTGCCATGCGCCCGGCGCCCATTCTCGCCATCACGTTCGACCTCGACGACACGCTGTGGGCCATCGATCCGGTGATCGAGCGCGCCGAACAGCGTATGCATGCGTGGCTGGCCGAGCACTACCCGCGCCTGCCGCAGCGCTACTCGCCGGCCGACCTGCGCGCCCTGCGCAACGAGCTGCAGGACAGCCGCCCGGACCTGGCGCACGACCTCAGCGCCCTGCGCCGCGAGTCGCTGGCGCTGGCCGCCGCGCGCTGCGGCTACGGACGCGAGGCGGCCGAGGGCGCGTTCGCCGTCATGTGGCAGGCCCGCAACGAGGTGGAGCTGTTCGCCGACGTGCTGCCGGTGCTGCATGCGCTGTCTCAGCGGTTCACGCTCGGCGCACTCACCAACGGCAATGCCGACATCGCGCGCATCGGCCTCGACGGCCTGCTGCGGTTCTGTGTGACGGCGCGTGAAACCGGCGTGGCCAAGCCGCACCCGGCTATCTTCGACGCCGCCAGCGCCGCGGCGGGCGTGCCGGCCGAGCACATCCTGCACGTCGGTGACGATCCCGAGCGCGACGTGCACGGCGCCCGCGCCGCCGGCATGCGCACGGTCTGGATCAATCGCGACGGCCGCGACTGGCCGGGCGGCCCGCCGCCGGATGCGCAACTGAATGACCTGCACGGCCTGCCCGGATTGCTGGCTGGCGGCCTGCCGTAAACGGCGCCTTGTGGAAACCAGCCGGCGCCGTGCCGCAGTCGCCTCTCTATAATCCCGTTTCCACCCAATCCAAAGAGCACGCCCCATGGCGGTCCGCAAGAAACGCATCTACAAGGTCATCTTCCACAACCAGGGCAAGCTGTACCAGCTGCACGCCACCGAAGTCAGCCAGGGTGGCATGTTTGGCTTCATCGAAGTGGGCGGCTTCGTGTTTGGCGAAAAAGGCGGTCTGCTGATCGATCCCTCCGAAGAGCGCCTCAAGAGCGAATTCGAACACGTCAAGACCACCTTCATCCCGCTGCATGCGGTGGTGCGCATCGACGAGGTGGAAAAAGAAGGCGCCAACAAGATCAGCAGCCTGTCGGACGACGCCAAAGTGGCGTATCTGCCCTCCCCCATCTACACGCCCGGCGGACGCGGCAAGGATTGACCGCCCTGCCTGGCACGGCGGCCGGCTGGCAAAAGAAGCGCTGGGAAGCTGCTGCTGTCCCGCAACAGGGTGCCGCGGTCGGGATGCGCTGAATAAATCAGCGCATCCCTTACTCAAATCGCCCCGAATCCGGGTCTGCGCCACCGCCTGCCTGCTCGCGCAAGCGCTGCAGTGCACGCCGCTCTCGTTTGTCCGGCCGCCCCTTGCCGACATAACCCGCGGGGCCGGTCAGGGCGCGCTGCGCGCGCAGCGTCTGGCGCCGCGCCAGGCTGTCGGCGGTTTCCTCGTACAGCGCGGCCACGTCGCGGGCGGCCACCCGCTGCGACGCCATGCCACGGACGATCACCGTCATCGGCTCGCCACCGCGCAGCAGACTGACTTCATCGCCCACCTTCAGCAACCGGGCCGGCTTGGCCGGCTGACCGTTCACGCGCACCTTGCCGCCATTGACCGCTTCGGTGGCCAGCGTGCGCGTGCGGAAAAGACGACTCACCCACAGCCATTTGTCCAGACGCTGCCCGCCCGGTGCCGCCGGACCGTGCTCCAGACCGCCCATCCAATCTCCCGCCGGCCTAGCACCGAGCCAATAAAAAAGCCGCCACGACGGCGCCGTCGCGGCGGCATTCGTATCGTATAAACGCACCGGAAATTCCGTTCAGCAAATGCGGAAAAATTCCATCCATGGAATTTTTCCGCTCGCTGACCCGCGGGGCATGCCCGCGCGGCGCTCCATGAATCAATGGCTTAGCCGCCGCTTCAGACCGGGACATCCAGCCCCGCCGGGGAAGCCCTGACTGAATCGGTTTCCCTCAGACCGCCAGCTGCTCGGGCGTTTTGCCGGCGGCCAGCGCCTCCTTGAACCACTTCGGCTTCGGGCCGCGACCATTCCAGGTCTGCGCCGGATTGGCCGGGTTGCGATACTTGGCAGCGGCGCTGGTACGCGCCGCGCGCTTGCGCGACTCGGGGACAATGATTTCGAAATCGATACCGACCGACGCCGCCAACTTGCGCATCTGGGCGATCACTTCGGCGCGCTGCTCGCGCTGCCGCTTCTCGAGCGTGCTCTCGGCCTCGGCAATCAGGCGTTGCAGCTCGTCGAGCGAATAGTTGGACAGGTTGATGTTGGCCATTGCGGGCGCTCCTGGTTTGAGAGTTGGCGGCTTTTCAATATAAGCCAATCTCGCGCCTTGCAACAATGCCTTGGGAACCCCTGCTCTTTGCTCTATCAACTCCTCCCGAGCAGGCAGAATGCCACTGCCCGCATCGAGGACGCAAACCCCTGGGTTCTCAGGAAGCGCCGATTTATTCAGCATGTTCCGTCCGGGGCAGCATGCCCCGGCGCGAATAAAAGACGTAACCCATTGATTCACTGAGCGTCTATCGGGCGTTACCGCCCGACGGCGCGCTGAAAAACTCCAGCGACCAAGTTTTTCAACCTTCCGCCGGGATGTTCCGGCATCTGCCTCAACCGGGCGCCAGCGAAACCATCGCCTGATTCGCCCAATCAAGCGCGGCGAGATAGGCATCGGCCGGGGGATCGAGCGCCGCCAGCGCATCGCTGTCGAAACTGCCCTGCTCCAGCGCCAATGCCGCCTCCAGGATGCGCCCAAACGATCCTTGTTTGTCGAGCAGCGCCGCCCGCACCTCGTCACTCAATGGCAAATCATTCAGCAGCGCGTCGAGCGGCCGATCCAGTAGCGCATCCAAGCCCGAAAAAAGCCCGACCGTGAACGCCGTTTCGGCATTGCCACGCCCCGGCGGGGCCAGATTGGCACAGCAGCGCGCCCGCGCCAGCAGGGTACGCATGAGTTCGGACGGTTTGTCGTCGAGACCGGTCAGCGCCAGCAGGGTCGCCATGTCGCGCAGTCGCCGCTGTCCGAGTATCACCGCGGCCTGGGCAATGGAATTGATTTGTCGGGGCAGGTTCAAAGCGGCGGAATTGGCATAGCGCAACAGCCGATAACTCAGCGACACGCTGCGCTGCACCACCGCCTGCACGTCCGACAATTCCGAGCGCGGATCGTGCAACACCGCCAGCAACTGCAACACGCCGAGCCGGTCCTGGCCCAGCGCGCGCCCGGCGACGATCTTCGGTCTGGCAAAGAAATAGCCTTGATACAGGTCGAAACCCAGCGCCTGGCACTGCGCCAGCTGTTCGTGGGTTTCCACCTTCTCGGCCACCAGCGCCACCGGATAGGCGCGCAATTGGGCGACATGCTCGGCCAGCTCTTGCGCCGGCACGGCGGCAAGGTCCACCTTGACGAAATGGGCCCGCTCGAGCAAAGGCAAGGTGCCTTCGTGGACCAGCAGATCGTCGACCGAGATGCCGTAACCGGCGGCACGCAGCCGGTCCAGCCGGGCCAGCGCCGCATCGTCGAAATCCTCGTCCGGCAGCAGTTGCAACACCAGCCGGGCCGGCTCGAACAGGCGCAGCAACTCGCCGTCGAGCAGCTCCGGGGTGACGTGCACGAAGGCACGCGCCTTGCCGACCACCCGCTCCACGCCCATCTCCAGAAAGGCATTGATCAGCACCGCGGCCGATGCACGGACATCGGCGCGGTCGGCATAGTCCTTATTGGCGGAGCGGTACAGCAGCTCGTAGGCGACCGGCTTCAGGTCGCGATTGAAAATGGGCTGACGACCCAGATAGACGGTGCGCATTGGCGAGCGGACTCCGGACAAGGACGGTGAGTCGAAACATCACCACGAAGGGATGTTTCGGCATTT
>NZ_JAQVGQ010000100.1:4959-9035 GCF_028696615.1 Immundisolibacter sp.
AGGCGACCGGCTTCAGGTCGCGATTGAAAATGGGCTGACGACCCAGATAGACGGTGCGCATTGGCGAGCGGACTCCGGACAAGGACGGTGAGTCGAAACATCACCACGAAGGGATGTTTCGGCATTTCCTTATCGACCGCCTGCCACCGTGCTTTATGGGAGTGCGGAAAAATTCCGTCCATCGAATTTTTCAGCTCGCCGTCGCGCGGTGCACGCCCGCGCTCAGCTCTTCCGGCGCACCGCGGCCGCATCACGCAGGGCGGCGATGGCCGCCGCGGCCACCAGCAGCGGCGCCCCGAACACTAGGAAATAAACCGCAAAGCGTGGCTGCAGCATGGCCAGCCAGCCACCCGCCAGCGGCCCCAAAATCGACCCGACGCGACCCCAGGCCTGCGCCCAACCGACACCGGTGGCGCGCACCGCGCTCGGGTAAACCTGCGTGGCGATCGGGTACAGGCCGCACTGGGCCGCGCCCGCGAACAGCCCGGTCGCCAGACAGGCTCCCGCCACCGCCGCGTAGCGGCCGTCGCCCAAACCGATGCCCATGATGGCCAACGCCCCCAGCGCGAAGAACGTCGCCAGCATGCGGCGCGGGTCGTGGCGCGCCGACAGCCAGGCCAGCGCGAGCGCCCCCAGCACACCGCCGATGTTGAACATGACCGTGGTGCGAATGGCGCGGGCGAGCGGCACGCCGCCGTCCACCAGCAGTTTGGGCAGCCAGTTCATCAGGAAGAACAGCACCAGCAGGTTGATGAAAAACGCCAGCCACAGCAGCAGCGTGTTGCGCGCCCGCCCGCCGCGAAACAGCGCATCGGCGCCGCCGCGCGCAGGCGGCTCGGGTAGTTCGTAGCGGTCGTGGGCGGCGTAGGCGGTGGCGACATCGAAGCGCGCGAGCAGCCGCGCCAGCGCCGCACCGCCGCCGTGCCGACGCGCCAGGTACTGCGGCGACTCCGGCAGCCAGCGCAGCAGCACCAGCACCAGAACCAGCGGCAGGCCGCCGCCGACATAGAACATGGCCCGCCAACCGTGCTCGACCACCAGGCTGCCGGCGATCACACCGCCAAGCAGCCCGCCGACCGAAAAGCCGATATACATCAGCGTGATCAGCAGCGGCCGATGGCGCGCCGGGGCGCACTCGGCGACCAGCGTCACGGCATTCGGCAGCGCGCCGCCCAGACCCAAACCGGTCACCAGCCGCAACACCAGCAGCGCTGTGATGCCGGACGCCAGCGCCGTCAGCAGCGTACCCAGCCCGAACAGGGCCACGCAGAAAATCATGGTGCGGCGGCGGCCTAGACGGTCGCCCAGCGTGCCGAACAGCAGCGCGCCGCCGGTCATGCCCAGCAGCGCGGCGCTGAACACCGGCCCCAGGCGATCGTTGCCGATGCCAAACTCGGCCGCGATCTGCGGCGCCGTGAAGCCGATGACCTGCGCGTCCAGGCCATCGGTGGCGGCCACGGCGAAGGTCAGCGCCAGCAGCAGCCAGTGCTGGACGCCCAGCGGCGCCGCGCCGAGTCGGGCCGGCACATTCCAGGTGCGAACGGTTTGCGTCATGTCGGGTCCCGGTTGCTCAGATGTCTTGATCGGCGCCCGTGACGCGGGCGCTCAGCGTGAACGTGGCGGCGGCCGCCAGCAGCAGCGCCATGCCGAAGCCGACGAAGTACTGCTGCAACGGCACGCCCGAACGCAGCAGCGCGCCACCCGCCAGGGGCCCGAATACCGAACCCACGCGCCCGCAGCCGAGCGCCCAGCCGATGCCGGTGGCGCGCAGCGCGGTCGGGTAGGCAGCGGCCGCCAGCGCGTGCAGGGCGATCTGCGCCCCGAACACGAAAAAGCCGGCCAGCGCGGCGGCCGTGACGTAAGCGGCGAAACTGCCGGTGGCGTAACCGACGGCCGCCAGGCTCAGCGCCGCCAGCACGAAGGCGCTACCGATCACCCGCCGCGCGTCGAAGCTGCGGCACAGCGCCGCCAGCAGCAGCGGCCCGACCACGCCACCGAGATTCAGCGCCAGCGCGGCGAGCGAGCCCTGGTGCGCCGAGAAACCCGCCTGGCCGGCCAGAAACGGCACCCAGTTGGCCAGAAAGAACATCACCATCATGTTGACAAAAAAGCCCAGCCACAGGCGCCGCGTGTCGGCACCGAAGCGTGGCTCGAGCAGACGGCGCAGGCCGCCGCGCGGTTCGGCCAGGGTCACTCGCACGACCGCCGTTGGCGGCAGGTAGCGCCCGAGCAGCGGGATCAACAGCAGCGGCAGCACGCCGCCGACCAGGTACAGGGCGCGCCAGCCAAAACGCGGCAGCAGCGGCACCGCCAGCGCGGCGCACAGCATGCCGCCGAGCGCAAAGCCGACCAGACCGATGCTCACCCACAGCGGCCGCTGACGGCTCGGCGCATGCTCGGCGATGAGCGCGGTGGCGTTCGGCACCGCGCCGCCCAGACCAAGGCCGGTCAGCAGGCGCAGCGCGAGCAGCGCGCCGTAGCCGCTCGCCAGCGCTGTGATGCCGGCGAATACCCCGAACAGGGCGCAGCACAGCATCAGCAGGCGCACCCGGCCCCACCGGTCGCCCAGCGGCGCGATCAACACAGAGCCGCCGATCATGCCCACGATGCCAGCCGCGAACAGCGGCCCCAGGCGCGCCGCCGGCAGACCCCAGTCGGCGGCGATGGCCGGCGCGGTGAGCGCGATCACCAGCATGTCGAAACCATCCAGCACGATCACCAGCAGGCACAGACCCAGCACGCGCGCGGCCACAGCCGGCGCCCCATCGACGCTGGCGTTCATCATGTCCCTCCTCCTGCGCCGCCCGTCACCGGGCTGCGTACTTTTTTCATATCAGGCACCGGCGCGGCGCGGCCGGCGCGCAACGATAACCCGTGCCTGACCGACCACCTGCTTACAATGCTTTTCCGATCCTGCCCCGTGTCCCCGCCATGCCCCTGCTGCCCGTCTCCCCTGCCGCCCGCGCCCGCGCGCAGGCGCTGCTCGATTTCATCGATGCGAGTCCCAGTCCCTGGCATGCGGCGGCCAGTGCCGCCGCGCTGCTGGAAGCGGCCGGCTACCGGCGCCTTGAAGAAAGCGCGCCGTGGCGGCTGGCGCCCGGCGCGCGGCATTACGTGATCCGCGACGGCTCCACGCTGGCGGCGTTTCGCATCGGCAGCGCGCCGCTGCCCGAAACCGGCCTGCGCCTGGTCGGCGCGCACACCGACTCGCCCGGCCTGCGCGTGAAGCCGCGCGCCGGCGAGGCCAAGGACGGCTGGCTGCGCCTGGGCGTCGAAATCTACGGCGGGCCGATCCTGGCCACCTTCACCGACCGCGATCTGGGCCTCGCCGGTCGGGTGGCAGTGCGCGCTGCGGGCGCGCCGCTGGGCATCGACAGCCGCCTGGTGCGCTTTGCCGCGCCGCTGGCGCGGATTCCGAACCTGGCCATCCACCTGAACCGCAAGGTCAACGATGACGGCCTGACGCTCGACCGCCAAGCGGCGCTGCCGCCGATTCTGAGCGCCGTGCAGGACGGCCTGCCGGCGGCCGACCACCTGACGCGCCTGCTGGCCGAGGCGCTGGCGGTCGAGCCGCGCGACCTGCTCGGCTTCGAGCTGAACCTGTACGACACGCAGCCGGGCGCGTTTTTCGGTCCGCAGCAGGAATTCATCGCCGACTCGCAGCTCGACAATCTCGGCTCGTGCCATGCCGCGCTGATGGCGCTGCTCGACACCGACGCCGCACCGCCGGCGGCCAGCAGCCTGTGCCTGCTGTTCGATCACGAGGAGGTCGGCTCGACCAGCGCCAAGGGCGCCGACGGCAGCTTCCTGGACGACCTGCTCGAACGCATCGCGCTGGGCTGCGGACTCGACCGCGAAGACCGGCACCGCGCGCTGGCACGCAGCGTGCTGGTCAGTGCCGACATGGCGCACGCGTTTCACCCCGGCCACGCCGGCGCCTACGACGACCAGCACCGCGTGCACGTGAACCACGGCCCGGTCATCAAAACCAACGCCGGCCAGCGCTACACCACCGACGCCGTGTCGGCGGGCGTGTTCCAGCTGGCCTGCGAACGCGCCGGGGTGCCCTGGCAGCC
>NZ_JAQVGQ010000101.1:0-6603 GCF_028696615.1 Immundisolibacter sp.
ATCGCCTTGGCCTCTTCGGACAGGGTGGCGCAGTCGAAGCAGAAATTGACCCCCTTGAGCACGACTGTTTCGGTGACCGGGGCGGGTGTCGGCGTGGGTGCGGGCAACGGCCGGGGCGTGGCCACTTCGGGCACCGGGCGAGCGGCTGGCGCGGCCTGCGGGCGGGCGCCGATCGGAATGCTGACGCCGGCCATCACCACCCAGTCGTTGAACGTGCTGTCGCCGCCGGGCACGTCGATGTCGGCGAAGTCCCAGCGATGACGCGCCTCGACGCGCAGCTTGGCGCCGTCGTCGTCGATGTCGTGCATGAAGCCCACGCCGAGCTCGACCACCGGCGAGGTGCTCTCGTCGACGTGCGAGATGTCGTTGTGCAGGGCGCCGGCGCCCAGCACCGCGAACGGCGCGAACGCCGGGTTGCGGTCGAAGAACACCAAGCCGTCGATGGTGGCGCCGTATTGTTTCCAGTCGCCGGAGCGATCCAGGTCGAACTGATGGCCCTTGAGGTTCAGTTCCAGGTTCAGCCAGTCGTTGATGGCCTTGCCGACGCCGACGAAACCACCGGGGCCGTCGTCCACGTCCACGCCGTGGCCGAACAGCTCACGGTCATCGTCGGCGAAGGTGTAGCTCAGGCCGCCGGACAGGTACCAGCGCCGGTCGAGGTCCTGCGCGCCCGCCGCGCCGCACAGCGCGGCCAGGCCGACGGCGGCGAGCAGGGATTTTGTTGTCGGGTTCATGCGATACCTCGCTTGTGATTGATCGGAGGCCGTTGCACATGACGCGCACCGGCAAGGGTTCGAACGCCGAGCCGCCGGCATGGTAGTCCAATTGAAGCCCGCGGGGACTCCTTGTGATCAAGCCCCAAGCGCCGCCGATCGACCGGTGCCTCCCAAATGTCACCGGCCCCGAACGTGGCGAGCCATGTTCGGGGCCGGTGCGGTATCAAGGCTTTTCGGTGACGCGCAGCTCGACACGGCGGTTCTGGGCGCGGCCGGCGGCGGTGGCGTTGTCGGCCACCGGCTGGCTTTCACCGTAACCGACCGCCGTCATCCGGCTGGGATCGGCGCCTTTCTGGACCAGGTAGTCGCGCACGGCTTCGGCGCGGCGCTGCGACAGGCGCAGGTTGTACTGCTCGCTGCCGATGGCGTCGGTGTGGCCGGCGATCTCGAAACTGGCGTTCGGATGCGCCTTGACGATGGCCATGGCGTCACCGTCGAGGATGGCCTTGGCCTCGTTGGACAGCCAGTCGCAGTCGAAGCAGAACTTGACGCCATCGAGCACCTGGGTGGTGGTGACCGGTGGGGGCGGTGGCGGGGCGGGGGTCGGTGCGGGTTCGGCGGCCGCCACCGCCACCGGCGCCGCAGGCGCCGCACGCTTACCCAGCGGGATGGTGACGCCGACCATCAGCGTCCAGTCGTCGAAGGTCTTGTCGTCGTTGCCCGGCAGGCGATCCAGGTCGGTGAAATCCCAGCGGTGGCGCACTTCCGCGCGCAGGGTATCGCCGCTGTCGTTGACCACGTGCATCACGCCGAGGCCGGCTTCCACGATCGGGGTGTTCCAGTTCTTGCCCGGCTTGGTGCTGTGCATTTCACCGGCGCCGAGCACGGCGTACGGGGCCCACTTCGGGTTGCGGTTGAAGAAAAACAGGCCGTCGAAGGTGGCGCCGTATTGTTTCCAGTCGTCATTGCCGCCGCCCAGATCGTAGCGGTTGCCCTTGAGGTTCAGCTCCAGGTTCAGCCAGTCGTTGATGGCCTTGCCGATGCCGGCGAACGCAGCCGGGCCGCCGTCGATGTCCCAGCCGGTGCCGGGCAGTTCGCGGTCGTCGTCGGCGAACGCATAGCCGATGCCGGCCGACAGGTACCAGCGCCGGTCGAGTTCATCCGCGGCGGCGGTACCGACCAGTGCGGCCAGTCCCGTGGCGATCAGCAGGTGTTTGTTGGTGTTCATGACATCCCTCTCTGAAGTCGTGAAAAAATCGTTTTCACGGTTCGTGTCGTGCAGGCCCGGTCGTCATCGGGACGCCGGTGCCGCGGCTTAGGAAAACGCCGAGTTCTCCGTTGCCGGGAAATCTCGGCTCATTGCGGTACGCGACACGCGCACGCCGCGCCCTCGATCGGCCGTTCGATATCACGCCGGTGTCGAGCGCGCGGGCGTGATCGTGCCACTGATCGTGTTTTCAATCCAATCCTCGGCCTGTTTGAGCACTGCCGCAGGATCCCGGCCGCTGGTTTCGATGGGCGGTCCGATCGCCACCGTAATGGTGCCGGGGTATTTCAGGAACTGCCGCTTGCCCCACAGCTCGCCGGCGTTGTGGGCGACCGGCACCACCGGCACCTGCGCCTGCACGGCGAGCAGTGCGCCGCCGGGGCGATAGCGCCCGCGTTGGCCGGGCGGCATGCGCGTGCCTTCCGGGAAGATCACCACCCACAGGCCGTCGGCCAGGCGCTGCTTGCCCTGGCTTAGCATCTGTTCCATGGCACGCCGGCCGGCCTTGCGGTCGATGGCGATCGGCCGGCCGAGCGCCAGGCCCCAGCCGAACAGCGGCAGCCACAGCAGTTCGCGTTTCATCACCCACACCAGCGGCGGGAAGATTTCCTGGAACGCCAGTGTTTCCCAGGTGGACTGGTGCTTGGAGAGCACCACCGCCGGCCGCTTGGGCAGGTTCTCGTGGCCGATCACGCGGTAGCGCACGCCGCAGGTGAGCTCCAGCCAGCGCAGGTTGGTGCGCGCCCAGTGGCGCGTGAAGGCGTAGCGGCGCGGGAACGGCAGCAGCGCCACCGGCGGCACCAGCACGCCGTAGGCGATGATGGTGACCACCATCCCGATCGAGAACAGCAGCGAGCGCAGGAACGTCAGCATGGCCAGTGGTCCTCCAGCAGCCAGTCGGCGGCAGCGGCGAGAGTGGGGAAACCCGGCACGGCATGGGTCTTGGCGAGCACGTCGGCCCGCTCGCCGACCGCGATGGCCGGCATGCCGGCCGCCCGGGCGGCTTCGATGTCGCGCGCGGCGTCGCCGATCATGACCGCGTCGGCGGGCACGAAACCGCATTCGTCCATCAGCCGCAGCAACAGGCCGGGCTTGGGTTTGCGGCAGGCGCAGTGTGCGTCCGGCGCGTGCGGGCAGTAGGCGAGCGCATCCAGCCGGCCACCGGCGGCGGCGACGGCGGCGAGCATTTTGGCGTGGATGGCATTCAGCGTCGGCAGGTCGAAATAGCCCCGCCCGACCCCCGATTGATTGGTGGCCACGGCAAGGCCGAAGCCGGCGCGGTGCAGGCGCGCGATGGCCGCCAGCGCGCCGGCGATTGGGTGCCAGTCGGCAGGGCTGCGGACGTAGGCGGCGCGGTCGTGGTTGATCACCCCGTCGCGGTCCAGGATCAGCCAGCGGCGGCGGCCATCAGCCGAAAAGGCCGCGGCGCTCAGGGTTTGTGAAGAAATGCGCGTGCTGCGCATTTCTTGCGTCGCCCGTCCGGTACACGCCCGAACGGGCTCCCGCGAATCAAGCCCTTGCGGGCTCGATTCGCGTCCGGCCATCCCTGGCCGGCCTCGGAGCTTGAAAAATTCACAAGCTCTCACCCTTGCAGGCGCGACAGGTCCGCCACCGCCAGGAACAGCCGGTGCAGGCGCGAGAGCAGCGCCAGGCGATTGCGCCGCCGGGCAACATCGTCGGCCATCACCATGACGGCGTCGAAGAAGGCGTCGACCGGCTCGCGCAGCGTGGCGAGCCGCTCGCACAGCGCCGCGTAATCGCCGCGCGGCAGGCAGGCGGCGGCGTGCGCCTCGGCGGCGGCGAGCGCCTGCGCGAGCGCGCCTTCGGCGGGGGACTCGAACAGACTCGCATCGACCGGCAGTGCGCCCGCCTCGGCGCCGGCCTTGGCCAGGATGTTGGCGATGCGCTTGTTGGCGGCGATCAGGCTCGCCGCCTGCGGCAGGCGGCGAAAGTCCGCCACGGCGCGCAGGCGGCGGTCGAGATCGAGCAGCCGGCCGGGCTTCAGGCCGAGCACGGCGTCGATTTCGTCGGGCAGGAAACCCTGCGCTTCGTAATAAGCCGGCAGCCGATCGAGCACGAAGTCGAACACTTGCGCGGCGAGGCCGGGTTTGTTGAACGGCTCGGCGGCGGCGTCCAGCAGCGCCGGCAGATCGAGTGGCAGTTCGGCCTCGATCAGCATGCGCGCCACGGCGAGCGCCGCCCGGCGCAGGCCGAACGGGTCGCGGTCGCCGCCCGGCGTGCCGGCGACGCCGATGATGCCGGCCAGCGTGTCGAGCCGGTCGGCGAGCGCCAGCGCCAGGCCCTCGCGCGTGCTCGCCAACGCGTCGCCGGCCTGGCGCGGCAGGTAGTGCTCGCGGATGGCGGTGCAGACGGGTTCGGGTTCGCCGTCGTGGGCGGCGTAGTAGGCGCCCATCACGCCCTGCAGCTCCGGGAACTCGCCGACCATCTGGGTCAGCAGGTCCGCCTTGGCCAGACGCGCCGCGCGCACGGTGTGCGCGGCATCGGCGCCGAGCTCGCCGGCCAAAAGGCCCGCCAGACGCTCGACGCGCAGCGTCTTGTCGGCCAGCGTGCCCAGGCGCTGCTCGTACACCACCCCGTCGAGCGCGGCGGTGCGTTCGATCAGCGGGCGCTGCCGGTCGGTGTCCCAGAAATAGCGGGCATCGGCCAGGCGCGCGCGCAGCACGCGCTCGTTGCCGGCGCGCACGCGCTGCGGTTCTGGGCTGTCGAGGTTGGCCACGGTGATGAAGTGCGCCAGCAGCCGGCCGTGCGCATCCAGCACGTGGAAGTATTTCTGGTGGTCACGCATGGCGGCGATCAGCACCGGCGCCGGCACCTCCAGAAAGCCGGCGTCGAAGGCGCCGGCGATCGCCACCGGCCACTCCACCAGCGCCGTCACTTCGTCCAGCAGCGCATCGTCCAGCACGGCCTGCCCGCCGAGTGTGTGGGCGGCGCTTTCTACGCACTGCGCCACACGCGCCCGGCGCTCGGCGAAGTCGGCGATCACGTGCGCCGCGGCCAGGCGCGCCTCGTAGCGGTCGGCGTGTTCGATGACGACCGGCTGCGGGTGGTGGAAGCGGTGCCCGCGGCTGGTGTTGCCGGCGGTGAGGCCAAAGCGCGTGAGATCCAGCACGGCGCTGCCGTGCAGCGCGACCAGCCAGTGCACCGGGCGCACGAACTCGCCATGCTCGCCGTTGCCCCAGCGCATGCGCCGGTCGATGGGCAGCGACTTGAGCGCCGCATCGAACAGGCGCGGCAGCGCCGCCGCCAGCGATTCGCCGGCCTGCACGGCGCGGTGCACCAGCCAGGCGCCCTTGTCGGTTTCGACCGTTTCGAGCGCCGCCACCTCCACGCCGCAGGATTGCGCGAAGCCCAGCAGCGCCCGCGTCGGCTGCCCGTTGGCATCGTAGGCGGCTTTGAGCGCCGGACCGCGGCGCTCGATCTGCCGCGCCGCGGCCTGCTCACGCACGCCCGGTACGCGCACGGCCAGGCGCCGCGGACTGGCGAACCACTGGCTGGCCGCCTCGGCATCGGCAAGGCCGGCATCGACGAGGCCGCGCAGCAAGTTGTCGGCGAATGCCGCCGCGAGGGCGGCGAGCGAGCGCGGCGGCAGCTCCTCGGTGCCGATCTCGATCAGCAGCGCGTCCATCAGGCGGCCTCCGTGGCCGGCGCGGCGTAGGCTTCCGCCACCGCCCGCGCCAGCGTGCGCACGCGCAGGATGTAGCGTGCGCGCTCGGTGACGCCGATGGCGCGGCGCGCGTCGAGCAGGTTGAAGCTGTGCGAGGCCTTGAGCACCTGCTCGTAGGCCGGCAGCGGCAGGCTGGCCGCCACCAGCGCCTGGCAGGTGGCCTCGGCGGCGTCGAACGCGGCCAGCAGCGCCGGCACCGGCGCGTGGTCGAAGTTGTAGTGCGACTGCTCCACCTCGTTGCGGTGGTACACGTCGCGGTAGGTGATGCGCCCCTGCGGCCCGTCCACCCAGGTGAGGTCGTACACGCTGTCGACGCCCTGCAGGTACATGGCGATGCGCTCGAGGCCGTAGGTGATCTCGGCCGTCACCGGCCGGCATTCGAGGCCGCCCACCTGCTGGAAGTAGGTGAACTGCGTCACCTCCATGCCGTTCAGCCACACCTCCCAGCCGAGTCCCCAGGCGCCGAGCGTGGGCGATTCCCAGTTGTCCTCGACGAAGCGGACGTCGTTCGCCGTGGGGTCGATGCCGAGCTCGCGCAGCGAGTCGAGGTAGAGGTCCTGGATGACCAGCGGCGAGGGCTTGATCACCACCTGGAACTGAAAGTAATGCTGCAGGCGGTTGGGGTTTTCCCCGTAGCGGCCGTCGGTCGGCCGGCGCGACGGCTGCACGTAGGCCGCCGCCCACGGCGTGGGCCCGAGCGCGCGCAAAAACGTGGCCGGGTGAAACGTGCCGGCGCCGACTTCCATGTCGAGCGGCTGCATCAGCGCGCAGCCCTGGCGTGCCCAGTAGGTCTGCAGGCGAAGGATGAGGTCCTGGAAGGTCACCGACGGTCTCGCATGGCGGGCCGGGAGGCCCAGTGAAAGCCGCGGATTATAGCGATGCGCACCCGCCGGCCAGGGCCGGCGGTGGCGCCTGTTGGGGCGAGCCAGAATGGC
>NZ_JAQVGQ010000101.1:6703-8956 GCF_028696615.1 Immundisolibacter sp.
TTTCCGCCGGGCGGGTGCACGATGACGCCGTACCAGCCAAGGCCGCGGTAGGTTTCGTACCCCGGCGTGAGGGCGTAGCCGACGATGCGCCCGGCGGTGTCCAAGTAATGGCCGCTGGCGCCCTGGCGGGTGTCGAGCGGGAAGATTTCTTCGAGCACGCCGCGGCCGTCGGAGGCGGCGATCACGCGGTGGCGGGCATCCAGCAACAGGCAGCGGGCGTTCGCCTGGTCGTCGAGTCGCACGCCCCGGACCACGGCCTGTGCTTGCGGCGCCCAGTCGAAGAAGATGCCGAGCACGCCCAGCACCTCGCCGTGCGTGAGTCCGTCGCGACGGATGGCGGTGGCGTAGGTGGCCACCGTGGCGTTATTCAGCACGGCGTTGCGGCTGATGTCGGCGACGACGAATTCGGCGCCGCTGCCGGTGGCCAGTGCCTGGCGGAACCACGGCTCGCCCCGAATTTGGGCGCCGACTGCACCGGGATAGCGCTGTGGGCGGCCGTTGGCCAGCACCCGGCCGTGGCGGTCGGCCACCCACAGGTCGAGGTAGACGGTGTACGAGCTCAGGATCACGCCCAAGCGCCCGGCGGCGTGCTCGCAACGCTGCGGCGTGGGGTCGGCGGCGCAGTCGACCACGGCCGAGTCGGTGGCCCACCAGCGCACGTCACAGGAGCGTTCGTACAGGTTGCGGTCGATCAGGTCGATCATGTGCAGCGCCTGGTCGGCCAGACGCTGGCCCAGCAGGTCGCGTACCAGGCGGTCGCTGACCGCGGTCAAGTGGTCGACGCGCTCGGCGACATCCTGGCGCAGGTCGGCGGCGACGGCGGTGATCTGCCGCGATACCGCCGATACCTCGTTGGCTACCACGGCAAAGCCGCGGCCGGCGTCGCCGGCGCGGCTGGCTTCTATCAGGGCATTCAGCGCCAGCATCTTGGTCTGACGCGTGATCGCCTCGATCTGCGCCACCTTGGCGCTTGCGGCATCCAGCACGTCGCGCGACAGGTCGACGAGTTGCTGATCGGCATAAGACATGTGGAAGCACTCGATGGGACGATGGACGCGTGGGTCGGCGGCCGGCCCACGGCGTCACGGAAGCAACAATCGAGCCGAAATATCAGGCTGCAACTTGTCCGCTGTTCGTCCCTTCAGCGCACCAGCAGCAGTGGCCAGCCGTCGCCGAGCAGCTGTTCCACCGTCTGTGGCGCGGCCAGCGGGCTGTCGGCACTGACGATCAGGCCGCGCGCCCCGAGCGCCGGCAGGCGCCAGGCCAGCGCGCCTGGCTCGCCGCCGGCGGACAGTGCCACGCGCGGCAGCTTGGTGGCGGCCACTGGCAAATCGATGCCAACGCCGGGGGCGATCAGCAGCAGTGGTGGCGCGGGCGAGTCGCGCAGGGCGTCGGCCATGGCCAGCACGGCCGGCGCGCCGGCCGGGGTGTCGAGCACGGCGACCCAGCGTTCGCCGCGGCGCCGTCGTGGTGGCACCAGCAGCAGCGAGGTCGCCTGCGTCTGCTGCAGCGCCGCCCGCGCCAGCGAGCCGAGCCGGCGGGTGCTGGGCGCGCCACTGGGCAGGCTGGTGAGCCGGGCACTGCGCGCGGCCTCGGCGATCACCTGCGCGGCGCGTCCGCGTACCACCTGAAAGCTGTAGTCGATCCGGTGCGTCTCGGCGACCAGGGTGAGTGCCCTGCGCGCCTCGGCGGCCAGCGCCCGCCAGTACCGTTCGAGTTCGTCGGCGGTGAATGGCGCCACCCGGCCGGACTGGGCGCGTACCTGCCGCACGAACGGCAGGTCGGCGGCGTGCAGCAGGTCCTGCTCTTCCAAATACAGGCCGGCCAGGCTGGCCCGCAGCGTGGCGGCCAGGTCGGCAGCCAGCTCTAGCGCCAGCAGGCTGGCGCTAGAGGCGTCGAGCGCAACCAGCACGCGCTGGGTTTGCGGGTCTTCAGGTGTCGTCATCGCCGTTGCCCTCGCCGCCGTGCGCCAGCGCGGCGCGGATGCGCGCGTACTCGGCCAGCCGATCGGACACCAGGCCGTTGATGCTGCCGTCGGGGTAGTTGCCCTCGGCATCGGCCACGCCGGCCGGCAGCCCGGTCAGCAGCTCGATGCCCTCATCGATGGTACGCACGGCGTAGATGTGGAAGCGGCCGTCCGCCACCGCATCGCGCACGTCGGCGCGCAGCATCAGGTGCTGCACGTTCGAGGCCGGGATCAGCACGCCCTGCTCGCCGCTGAGGCCGCGCGCCAGGCAGATGTCGAAGAAGCCT
>NZ_JAQVGQ010000102.1 GCF_028696615.1 Immundisolibacter sp.
GCACGGCGGGCCGACAGCGCTTTCGGCGCCGCCCGCAGCCGGCCGGGCGTGCCAGGGACGGCCTTTCCGGCGCTCAGAGTTTGTGAAGAAATGCGCGTCCTGCGCATTTCTTGCGTCGCCCGTCCGGTACACGCCCGGACGGGCTCCCGCGAATCAAGCCCTTACGGGCTCGATTCGCGTCCGGCCATCCCTGGCCGGTCTGAGAGCTTGAAAAATTCACAAGCTCTCAGTCCGCCGCCCGCCAGCCACCGCCACGCGGCAGGTCGCGAAACGGCAGATCGCGCGGCACGTAGGTTTCCTGCGGCAGGCCGAGCAGACGCTCGGCGATGATGGTGCGCTGGATCTCGTCCGTGCCGCCGGCGATGCGCATGCACGGGTTCTCCAGCAGCGCCGCCTGAAATGCCCCTTGCCAAGGCGCGTCGGCGCCGGCCAGCATGGCCTGCGGACCCAGCAGTTCGAGGCCGAAGCAGGTCATCTCCTGCGACAGGCGCGCGAATTCCATCTTCACGATGGAGCCCTCCGGCCCCGGGATGCCGCCCTGCGAGACGGTGGTCAGCACCCGGTAGCTCATGTGCTCGATGGCGCGGGCGCGCACCGTGAACGCCGCCAGGCGCTGGCGCACGGCGGCGTCTTCGAGCGCCGGGCGGCCGGCAAGCTCGCTGCGTTTGGCAAGTTCGAGCAAATGCCTCAGCTGCGGGCCGCCGAAGGCCCCCGACGAACCCCAGGCGCCGACGAAAAAGCGTTCGTACATCAGCGTGGTGAGCGACACCCGCCAGCCGTCGTCGACGGCGCCGACGCGGTCCGCATCCGGCACGCGCAGGTCCTCGAAGCACACATGGCTGAAATGCGAGCCGCCGTTCGGGTGGCGCACGTCGTCGACCCGCACGCCGGGCGCGCGCATGTCGACCACGAAGCAGGTCAGGCCCTTGTGCTTGGGAACATGCGGATTGCTGCGGGCGACCAGAAAACCGCAGTCGGCGTAGGCACCGTCGGAAATCCAGACCTTGTCGCCGCGGATGCGCCAGTGATCGCCGTCGCGCTCGGCCGCGCAGGCGAGCGCCGCGAAATCCGAGCCCGCGCCCGGCTCGCTGAACAGCTGGCACCAGGCCAGCTCCCCGCGCAGCGTCGGCGGCAGCCAGCGCGCCTTCTGTTCGGCGCTGCCGTGTGCCAGCAGCGTATAGCCGACGTGGCCCTGGCCCATCAGCAGCACCGCCGGCGGCGTCACCACGCGCCGCTCCTCCTGGTTCCAGATGATCTGCTGCATGATGCTGCCGCCGCGCCCGCCATACTCGGTGGGCCAGAACACGCCGGCCCAGCCGGCGTCGTACTTGCGGCGTTGCCAGGCGCGCGCGGCCTGCATTTCCTGTTCGGTCGGCCAGTTCTCGAACACGCCGGGCTCGATGGCGGCGGGATCGCGCAGCGGCGCGTTGGCTTCGAGCCAGGCGCGGGCCTGCGCACGGAAGGCGGCTTCGTCGGGGCTGTCGCGAAAATCCATGATGGTTCTCCTCAGGCAGCCGCCGTGCCGATCAACCATGCCCGCCACTGCGCCGCGCTGCCGAGCGCGGCCTCGAGCGCGCGGGCGCGGCGCAGGTGCAGGTGCGCCTCGCAAGCCCAGGTGAAGCCGACGGCGCCGTGCACGTGCAGGCTTTCCTGCGCGGCGAGCAGGTAGGTGTCGGTGGCACTCGCGCGGGCCAGCGCGGCGGCCTCGGCCAGCAGTGCCGGGGTGCTCTCGGCGAGCGCGTAGGCGCCGAAGTAGGCGTTCGCGCGGGCGAGTTCGATTTCGACGTGCAACGCGGCCAGCTTGTGCTTGACCGCCTGAAAGGCGCCGATCGGCTGGCCGAAGGCGTAACGCTCTTTCGCATAGGCGACGGCGAGATCGAGACACCGCTGCGCGCCGCCGAGCTGCTCGAAGGCATGCAGGATGGCGGCGCGGTCGCGCCAGCCGTCGACCGGACCGAGCGCGATCGCGGGCGCGCCGTCGAGGACGATCTGCGCCGCGGTATGGGCCAGGTCGAGCGTGGCGAGCGGGCGGCGCTGCGCCGCGCCGCGCAGGTCGACCAGCCAGGCATTGCCAGCCGCATCGGCACACAGCACCACGTCGGCGATCAGTCCGTCGGGCACCGGCGCCAGCGCGCCGCTGGCACGCCCGGCGGACACCGACACCGCCGGCACCGCGCAACCGGGCGCCGGCAGGCACAGCGCCGCGCGCAGCGCGCCGGCGGCGAGTGTCTGGCGCAACGCCGGCTGCGCCGCGAGCGCCTCGCCGGCCAGCAATGTGGCCGCCAGCGGCACCGGTGCCAACGCGCGGCCAGCCTCGTAGGCGGCGAGCGTCAGCTCCTCGGCGCCGAGGCCGCGCCCGCCGTCGCTCGCCGGTAACGCCAGACCCGGCCAGCGCTGCTCGGCCAGCGCCTGCCATAACTCGGCGTCGAAGGCGACCGCACCGGCGTCGGCGTAGGCGCGCAGCCGGCGCGGCGCCGGGTGCTGGTCGAACAGCGCCGCGATGTCCGCAGCCAACGCCGTCTGCGCTGCCGAGTAGGCGAATTCCATGCGCGCTCCTCCTCGTTTAGTTTTGAAAATGAAAAATTCCATCCCTGGAATTTTTCATTTCGCTGCGGCGCGGTACACGCCCGCGCCGCGCTCCGCGATTCGCGGACAAGGCCCGCGATTCGCGCCGGGGCGTCCTGCCCCGGATCGGGGCATTGAAAAATTCCATCCCTGGAATTTTTCATTTCGCTGCGGCGCGGTACACGCCCGCGCCGCGCTCCGCGATTCGCGGACAAGGCCCGCGATTCGCGCCGGGGCATCCTGCCCCGGATCGGGGCATTGAAAAATTCCATCCCTGGAATTTTTCATTTCGCTGCGGCGCGGTACATCTCAGCGCCGCGCCACGCCATCCTCGCGCGCCGCCTGCTTGACCGCCTCGGCCACCGCCGGCGCCACGGCAGGGTCGAACACGCTCGGGATGATGTAGTCCGGCTGTAGGGCTTCGTGTGGGATCACGGCGGCGATGGCACGCGCCGCGGCCAGCTTCATGCCGCCGGTGATGCGCCGCGCCTGGCAGTCGAGGGCGCCGCGGAACAGCCCCGGGAAGCACAGCACGTTGTTGATCTGGTTTGGATAATCACTGCGCCCGGTGGCCATGATGGCGACCAGCGGCAGCGCAATGGCGGGGTCGATCTCGGGGTCCGGGTTGGACATGGCGAACACGATCGGATCGCGCGCCATGGCCTTGATGTCCTCGACGCCAATCAGGTTCGGCCCCGACAGGCCGATGAACACATCCGCCCCGCGCAGCACCTCGCGCAGGCTGCCGGTCTCGTCGTCCGGATTGGTCCTGACCAGGTAGGCGCGCTTGGCGGGGTTCAGGTCCGCGCGCGTGCTCGACAGCGCGCCGCCGCGGTCACAGCCGATGATGTTGCGCACGCCGAGTTCCAGCAGGATCTCGGTACAGGCGGTGCCGGCGGCGCCCACGCCGGCGACCACCACCTTCAAATCCGCCGCGCGCTTGCCGGTGAGCTGCAGGGCGTTCAGGAAGGCCGCCGCCAGCACCACGGCGGTGCCGTGCTGGTCGTCGTGGAACACCGGAATGTCGAGCTGTTCCTGCAGGCGGCGCTCGATCTCGAAGCAGCGCGGCGCGGCGATGTCCTCGAGGTTGATGCCGCCAAAACCCGGCGCCAGCGCCGCCACGGCGGCGATCACGGCCTCGGTGTCCTGGGTGGCAAGACAGATCGGAAACGCGTCCACGCCGCCGAATTCCTTGAACAGCTGCGCCTTGCCTTCCATCACCGGCATGGCCGCATACGGGCCGATGTTGCCCAGACCCAGCACCGCCGAGCCGTCGCTGACCACCGCCACCGTGTTGCGCTTGATGGTGAGGTTCCAGGCCGCCGCCGGGTCGGCGGCGATGGCCCGGCACACGCGCGCCACACCGGGCGTGTAGACCATCGACAGCTGATCGCGCGTGCGCACCGGGGTCTTGCTGACGACTTCGATCTTGCCGCCCAGGTGCAGCAGAAACGTGCGGTCCGACCAGCTCACCACCTCCACGCCCGGCACCGCGCGCAAGGCGGCGACGATGCGCTCGGCGTGCGCCTCGTCGCGGCTGTCGATGGTGATGTCGCGCACCGTATGCTCGGCGTCGGCGCGCACGATGTCGATGGCGCCGACGTCGCCGCCCTCATCGCCGATGGCCTTCAGCGCCTGCGCCAGCAGGCCGGGCCGGCTGGCCAGGCGCAGGCGTACGGTGATGGAATTGCTGACGCTCATGTTCGGGTCTCCGTGAGGGTTGAGGCGTCGCGCCGAGCGCCGCGACAGGCCGCTCAAATCAGCGCCGCCGGCGCGGTGGTGGCGATCAGCGCCGCGATGGCCTGCGGCTGTCGCAGCCTGCGCGCCTCGTCCACCACCTCGCGCGTCAGGTGCGGCGCCAGTTGTGTAATGAAATCGTACACATAGCCGCGCAAAAAACGCCCCGGCGCGAAGGCCACGTAGACGCGCCCGCGCGGCAGCAGCGGACCGGCGTCGAGCAGCGCAAGATCGCTGTCGGCCGCCGCCTGGTAAGCCGCCGCCGCCATGAGGCCGACACCAAACCCCTCGCGCACATAACGCTTGAGCACCGAGGTATCGACCGCGGTCAACGCCAGCCGCGGATGCAGACCCGCCGCGGTGAAACAGTCCTCGAGCGCCGAGTGGCCGTCGAAGGCGAAGCTGTAGGTCACCAGCGGATGCTGGGCGATGGCGGCCAGCGTCAGTGGCCGCGCAGTGACGAGCGGATGATCCGGCCGGCAGAACACGCCGTAATGCCAGGCCGCCACCGGCAGCAGCACCAGGTGCGGGTAGAGCCCCGGATCGTCGGTGGTGATCAGCAGGTCCACGTCGTCCTGCGCCGCCATATCGGCCAGCTGCAGCGGCGTGCCCTGCAGCAGATCGATGCGCACCTGCGGGTAGCGACGGTGAAACTCGGCCAGCACCGGCGGCAGCACGAAGCCGGCCTGGGTGTGCGTGGTGGCGATGCCGAGCTCGCCCTGGTCAGGGGCGGCGAAGTCGCGCGTCAGGCGGCGGATGGTGTCGGCGCGGTCGAGCATCTGCTCGGCCTGCGCCAGCACGGCCCGGCCGGCCGGCGTCAGCGCCACGAACTGCTTGCCGCGACGCTGGAACAGCTCGACGCCGAGCTCCTGTTCGAGCAGGCGAATCTGCTTGCTGACGCCGGGTTGCGAGGTGTACAGGCGCGCCGCCGCGGCCGAGACGTTCAAGTCCCGGCGCACGATCTCGACCAGGTAACGCAGTTGCTGCAGCTTCACGCCGGCGATTATCGCAGGCCGCAACCGCTGCGACGCACCGGCCGGCTACTCCACCGTCACCGACTTGGCGAGGTTGCGCGGCTGGTCGACGTCGGTGCCGCGGATCACCGCCACGTGGTAAGCGAGCAGTTGCAGCGGCACGCTGAACAGCACCGGCGTGAGGTGACCGATGGCGTCCGTCGGCACGCCGACCAGCGTCACGTCGCTGCCGGCAAGCCCGCCGGCGGCGTCGGCGAACACCAGCAGCCGCCCGCCGCGGGCGCGGACCTCTTCCATGTTGGACTTGAGCTTCTCGAGCAGCGGATCGCTCGGCGCCACCGCCACCACCGGCATGTCGGCATCCACCAGCGCCAGCGGGCCGTGCTTGAGCTCGCCGGCCGCGTAGGCCTCGGCGTGGATGTAGGAAATCTCCTTCAGCTTGAGCGCGCCTTCCTGCGCCACCGGGTAGTGCACGCCGCGGCCCAGGAACAGCGCGTGGTGCTTGTCGGCGAATTGCGGGGCGAGCGCGGCGATCGCCGCGTCGAGCTGCAGCACCGCCTGCACCGCCGCCGGCAGACGGCGCAGCTCGGCGACCAGCGCCGCCTCGGCCTCGGCAGCCAGGCGATGACGCCGGCCGAGCGCGATCACCAGCAGCATGAGGGCGGTGAGCTGGGTGGTGAAGGCCTTGGTGGAGGCGACGCCGATCTCCGGCCCGGCGTGCGTCATCAGCTTCAGGTCCGCCTCGCGCGTGAGCGAGCTTTCCGGCACGTTGCAGATGGCGAGCGTGTGGGCATAGCCGCGCCGGCGCGCCTCGCGCAGCGCCTCCAGCGTGTCGGCGGTTTCGCCGGATTGGGAAATGGCCACCAGCAGGGCATCCGCCGGCACCACACTGTCGCGGTAGCGGAACTCGGAGGCGATTTCCACCTGGCACGGCAGCCCCGCGATCGCCTCGAACCAGTACCGCGCCACGCAACCGGCGTGGAAACTCGTGCCGCAGGCGACGATGCGCACCTCGCGCACGCGATCGAAAATGGCGCTCGCCTCAGTGCCGAAGGCCGCCTCCAGCACACGCGTCTCACCCAAGCGGCCGTCGAGCGTGTCGGCGATCGCCTGCGGCTGCTCGAAGATCTCCTTCTGCATGTAGTGCCGGTAGGCGCCGCGCTCGGTGGCGGCGGCACTGAGGCTGCTGCGCTGCAGCGGCCGCTCGACCGGCCGGCCGGCGGCATCGACCACGCGCACCGCGCCGATGCGCAGCTCGGCCACGTCGCCGTCGTGCAGGAACAACATGTCCTGCGTGAACGGCAACAGCGCCGCCGCATCCGAGGCCAGATACACGGCATCCGGCGCCACGCCGATCACCAGCGGACTGCCGCGGCGGGCGGCGATCAGCCGCTCGGGATCGGCACCGGACAGCACGCCGATGGCGAACGCGCCCTCGAGCTGCGCCGCCGCGGCGCGCACCGCCTCGAACAGGTCGAGTCCCTGGTCCAGGTGCAGGCGAACCTGATGGCCGATGACTTCGGTGTCGGTCTGCGAGGTGAACTCGAAACCTGCGGCCTGCTGCACCTGCCGCAGCGCCTGGTGGTTCTCGATGATGCCGTTGTGCACCACCGCCAGCTCGCCGCGCGAGATGTGCGGGTGGGAGTTGGCCTCGCTCGGCGCGCCGTGCGTGGCCCAGCGCGTGTGGCCGATGCCGGCGAAGCCATGCAGCGGCGCGGCCGCCAGGCGACGGCCGAGCTCGGCCACCTTGCCCACCGCCCGCACCCGCTGCAGGCGGCCATCCGCCTGGCACACGGCGATGCCGGCCGAGTCATAGCCGCGGTACTCGAGCCGGCGCAGGCCCTCGAGCAGGTCGGGGACCACGTCGTGCCGGGCGATGGCGCAGACGATGCCGCACATGGTCAGGAAGCCGGCTTCTTGCGCGGCCGTTGCCAGCCGGGGATGGTTTTTTGCGCCGCCCGCGTCAGCGTGAGGCCACCCGGCGGCGCCTCGCGGCTGATCACCGAGCCCGCGCCGATGGTGGCGTCCTCGCCGATGGTGACCGGCGCCACCAGGGAGCTGTTCGAGCCGATGAAGGCATCGTCACCGATCACGGTGCGGTGTTTGGCGGCGCCGTCGTAGTTGCAGGTGATGGTGCCGGCGCCGATGTTGACGCGCGCGCCGATGGCGGCGTCGCCGAGATAACTCAAGTGGTTGGCCTTGGCGCCGGTGCCGAGGCGGCTGTTCTTCACCTCGACGAAGTTGCCGATGTGCACGTCCTGCGCCAGCTCGGTGCCCGGCCGCAGGCGCGCGTACGGCCCGACCACGGAGTTCGGCCCGACTCGCGCGCCCTCGACGAGGCTGAACGGCTCGATGCGGGCGCCAGGCCCGATGATCGCGTCGCGCAGGATGCAGTGCGCGCCGATGCGCACGCCGTCGCCCAACACGACGCGACCTTCGAAGATGACGCCAACGTCGATCTCGACGTCGCGCCCGACGCTGACGTCACCGCGCACGTCCAGGCGCGCCGGATCACGCAGCGTGACACCCTCATCCAGCAGGCGCTCGGCCAGCCGGCGCTGCAGCTCGCGCTCGCAGCGCGCTAGCTGCGCGCGGTCGTTGACGCCCAGGATTTCGGTCTCGTCGGCCGCCGGCACGCCCACCACCGGCACACCATCGGCCACCGCCATGGCCACGATGTCGGTCAGATACCGCTCGCCCTGGGCGTTGTCGTCGCCAAGGCGACCGAGCCAGCCAGCCAGGCGCGCGGCCGGGATCAGTAAGGTGCCGGTATTGATCTCCCGCACGGCCAGCTGGTCCGGACCGGCGTCGCGCTGCTCGACGATGCCGCGTACCGCCCCGTCGGCAGCGCGCAGGATGCGCCCGTAACCGGTCGGGTCGTCGACGCTGGCAGTGAGGATGGCCAGCGCCTCGTGCGGCGTCGCCAGCAGCGCTCGCAAGGTCGACCCGCGCAGCAGCGGCACGTCGCCACACAGCACCAGCACCCGCCCGCGCGGCTCGAGCAGCGGCAGCGCCGCCGCCACGGCATCGCCGGTGCCGCGCTGAGCGGCCTGGTGGGCCCAGCGGCACGCCGCCACGCCTTCGAGATGCGCCTTGAGTTCGTCGCCGCCGTGCCCGTACACCAGCACCGGGGACGCCGTGCTGCCAGTCTCCTGCAGCAAGGCTTCGGCGGTGGCCAGCACGTGATCGATCAGCGCCCGGCCGCCGAGCGGCTGCAGCACCTTGGGCCGGGCCGAGCGCATGCGCTTGCCCTGCCCGGCGGCCAGGATGACGATCTGTAGCGGCGCGTCGGTCATGAACGCCAGCGCTTGCCTGGCGGTAGCGCTGCGCGGGGCGGCCGGATCAGCGCGCGGCCTGCCGGCGCAGGCGCTGGATGGCCGCCAGCTGGGCCATGGCCTCGGCCAGCTCGGCGCTGGCCGTGGCGTACTCGAAATCGCCGGTGCGGTTTTCCATGGCCGCTTCGGCGCGCTGTTTGGCGGCCACCGCCGCCGCCTCGTCGAGGTCGGCAGCGCGCACGGCGGTATCGGCCAACACCGTCACCGTCGCCGGCTGCACTTCCAGGATGCCGCCGGCCACGAACACCAGCTCCTCGCCGCCGTCCGGGCGCTGGATGCGCACCGTGCCCGGCTTGATGC